>DATHJG010000665.1:0-6445 GCA_035489875.1 Solirubrobacteraceae bacterium
CTTTCGACCGGCCAACCTGGGCGCCGCTGTCGCGTCGCGCAGGTACGTCCGCAAGGCACCTCCTGTGGGCGTGCGCCGGCGCCGCGGCTAAGGGAGCCGGGGCGTGGAGGCCGGGGAGGGGTCCCCGGCCTCCGGCGTTTAACAAGCCGCCGGCCACCAGTAGGCTCCCGCGGATGGCCGAGCCCGCGTCCGGAGCCACGGTGTCGCCGCGCGCGTTGCACGCGCGCTATCAGGAGGCGTTCCGCGCCTGGCTCGCCCACCGCGACGAGCGTGAGCTGGGGACCGCGTACGCGCTCGGGCGCGAGGCGGTGACCGCGCGGTTGAGCGTGCTCGATCTCTCCGAGGCGCATCACAAGGCCGCCCAGGAGGCGCTGCACGACGAGGACGACCCCGCCCGCCGCTCGGAGCTGCTCGAGGCCGCCGGCGCGTTCTTCGGCGAGGCGCTGTCGACGTTCGAGATCGCGCATCGCGGCTACCGCGAGGTGCAGGAGGTCGCGCGGCTGGAGCACGAGCACGTGATGCAGCTCCGCGCGCTCGCGGAGGCCTCGGTGCGGATCAACGCGACGCTGACGACGGAGGAGGCCCTCCAGCTCACCGTCGAGGCCGCGCAGTGCGTTCTCGGCGCCCGCCACGCGGCGATCTCGAGCACGCCCGGAGAGGCTGCCTCGCCCGACGCAGCTCCGCTCGTCGCGAGCGGGCTGATCGCGGCGCTCCCGACCCGCGCGTCCGGCCACCAGCCGGGCGCGTCGCCGATCGGCGTGATGCTGCGCAGCGCCGGGCGACCGCTCGGCATGCTCGAGGTGAGCGACCGGCCCGGGCGGGAGTTCACGGCGCGCGACGAGGCGATCCTCGCCCAGCTCGGACAGCTCGCGTCGGTCGCGATCGCGAAGTCCCAGGCGTACACCCGCGAGCGCCACATCGCCCAGGTGCTGCAGCGCTCGCTGCTGCCGCCGAGCATCCCCTCGGTGCCCGGCCTGACCGCGGCCGTGCGGTTCATCGCAGCCGGCGAGGGGATCGAGGTCGGCGGCGACTTCTACGACTTCTTCCGCGCGCGGGAGAACGGGGTCGCCGCGCTGATCGGCGACGTCTGCGGCAAGGGCCCCGAGGCCGCGTCGGTCACCGCGCTCGCGCGCCACACGCTGCGCGCCGCCGCCGCGTACGAGTCGCGCCCCAGCGCCCTGCTCGCCCTGCTGCACCGCGCGCTGCGCGACGACCGCGACGACGGCCGCTTCTGCACCGTCGCGTACTGCGACTTCGAGCTGCGCGAGGACGGCGTGCGCATGGTGCTGTCGTGCGGCGGCCATCCGCTCCCGCTCGTGCTCCGCCGCTCGGGCGCCGTCGAGCCGGTCGGCACGCTCGGCACGCTGCTCGGCGCCGACTTCGACCCGGTGCTCGCGGACGTCGAGGTCGACCTCGCGCCGGGGGAGCTGGTCGTGCTCTACACCGACGGCGTGACCGAGGTCCGGGCCGCTCGGCAGGAGATCTTCGGCGACGGCGACCTGGCGGAGCTGCTGCGCCGCTGCGCCGGCATGCACGCCGACGGCGTCGCCCAGCGGATCCAGGACGCGGTGCTGGAAGCGGCCGGCGGACGCCCCCGCGACGACATCGCCCTGATGGTCATCGGGCCCAGCCCGCACCCGGACGCCGCAGATGCTGGCACACTCCCCGGCGCTCCACGATCCCCGGAGGAGGGCACGGATGGCAGAACTTGAGAGCGGAGTGCCCGGGGAGGGCGCGCCCTCGACCGATACCAGCGCGGCGCTGCTGCGCGAGCTCGTCGCGCATCTGCGGCGCAACCGCACGGTCCTGCGCGAGGAATGGGCGCGCCGCATCACCGAGGCGCAGCTCCTGACCGCCCTCACCCCGGAGGAGATCTTCTCCGAGGCGACCTCCGTGTACGACAACTACGTCGAGGTGCTGGAGACCGGCTCGGTCGAGGCCCTGCAGGACTACGCGCGCAACCTGTCCGAGCGCATCATCCCGCGCGGCGTGGAGACCGACGAGGTGCTCGGGATCGTGCTGCTGCTGCGCGACGTGCTGGCGCGCTCGCTGTTCGAGAAGTACCAGGACGACTTCGAGCTGCTCAACCGCGTGCTCGACGCCTACGAGCCGGCAGCGAACCGGATCGCCAACACGGTGGCGATCAACTTCGTGCAGGAGCGCGAGCGGGTCATCCGCCAGCAGCAGGAGGCGATCCGCGAGCTCTCGACCCCGGTGCTTCAGGTGCGCGAGCGCCTGTTGATCCTGCCGATCATCGGCGTGCTCGACTCGCAGCGCGCGCGCCAGCTCACCGAGCAGCTCCTGCGCGGGATCCGCGCCAATCGCGCGAAGGTCGTCGTGATCGACATCACCGGCGTGCCGACGATCGACTCCACGGTCGCGAACCACCTCGTCCAGACGGTGGAGGCGTCGCGGCTCATGGGCGCGAGCGTGATCATCACCGGCCTCTCGTCGGAGATCGCCCAGACGCTCGTGACGATCGGCGTCGACCTGTCCAAGGTGAACGCGGTCGGTGACCTCCAGGGCGGGATCGAAGAGGCCGAGCGGCTGCTGGGCTACGAGGTGCGCAGGGGCGCCGAGACGCCGCAGGTCGAGGTCCGCTAGCGGCGGCGCGCGGGCATGGCCGTCCCGATCCTCAAGCAGGGCCCGTTCCTGATCGCGTCGATCCAGGCGGCGCTCACCGACACCGACGTGCTGCGGCTGCAGGACGACGTGATGCAGCAGGTCGGGCGCTTCCGCTCGCGCGGGATCGTCGTCGACGTCACGGCGCTGGACGTGATGGACTCGTTCGTGTCGCGCTCGCTGCGGGGGATCGCGCACATGACGCGGCTGCGCGGCGCCGAGACGGTGATCGTGGGAATCCAGCCCGAGGTCGCGTTCGCGATGGTGCAGCTCGGCATGAACTTCGAGGACGTCCACACGGCGCTCGACCTCGAAGAGGGGCTGGCCTTCCTTCAGCAGCAGCTCAGCGGGGAGTCGGACGCCGGTGGGGGATGAGATCCGGGTGGCGATCCGCACGGACGCCGATGTGGTCACCGCCCGTCAGGAGGCCCGCACGATGGGTGCGAGCCTCGGGTTCTCCAGCACCGACCTCACGCTGCTCGCCACCGCGATCTCGGAGGTGGCGCGGAACATCACGACGTACGCGGGCGAGGGCGAGCTGACGCTGCGCGTGCTCGACGAGGACGGCCGGCACGGGATCGAGGTGCTGGCATCGGACGAAGGCCCGGGCATCGCCAACGTGGAGCTGGCGATGCAGGACGGCTACACGACGGGCAACGGCCTGGGCCTCGGGCTGCCGGGCTCGCGCCGGCTCGTCGACGACTTCGACCTCCAGACCGCGCCGGGGGCGGGCACCACGGTGCGGCTCGTGAAGTGGAAACGTGCCTGACCGCGCCAGCCCCACCTGGCCCGCGCAGCTCGAGCTCGGCATCGCCGAGCGCGCGCTGCCGGGGGAGTACCGCTCCGGCGACCGCGGCGTGCTCGCCGCCTACGCGGGCGGCGCGCTCGTCGCGGCGATCGACGGGCTCGGCCACGGCAGCGGCGCCGCCGAGGCGGCGGCGGTCGCGGCGGAGGTCCTGACCGCGCATCCGGACGACGAGCCCGCCCGCCTGCTCGCGGCGTGCCACGAAGCGCTGAGCCGCACCCGGGGCGCGGTCATGACGCTCGCGTGGTTCGACCTCGACGAGGCGCGGCTGAGCTGGACCGGGGTCGGCAACGTGGAGGGCCGGCTCATGCGCGCGGTGACACCGAACCCCGCCCAGCGCGGCAGGCCGACGGAGGGCGCGCTGACCAAGGGCGGCGTCGTCGGCTACAACCTGCCGTCGATCCGGGTCACGAGCACCCCGTTGCTCGCCGGCGACGTGATCGTCCTGGCCACCGACGGGATCGACTCCCGCTTCGCCCAGGCGATCGTCGCCGGCGCGTCGGCGCAGCAGATCGCCGAGCGGATCCTCGCCGAGCACGGCAAGCGGAGCGACGACGCGCTCGTCGTCGTGGTGCGCTACCACGCGACCTGAGGGGTGGAACGCCGCTCTACACTGGAACGACCATGAAGACCGAAATCCATCCCGAGTACGTCGAGGCCCACGTGCGCTGCACGTGCGGCGCCGAGTTCACGACGCGCTCGACCACGCCCGAGATCCGCGTGGAGATCTGCTCCAACTGCCATCCGTTCTACACCGGCAAGCAGAAGCTCGTCGACACGGGCGGCCGCGTCGAGCGGTTCAAGCGCCGCGCCGCGAAGCGCGCACGGGGTTAGCTCCGCGGGTCATCCGGACCGCGTTCCGGCAATGAGCCCGGCAGCCTGCCGGTCGAGACGATGATCGACTCCCTCGTCGAGCAGATCGAGGCACGCCACGCCGAGGTCGAGGCGCAGATGGCGGACCCCGAGGTGATCTCGGACCGCCTGCGCTTCGCCGACGCGGGGCGGCTCTACAACCAGCTCGCACCCGCCGCCAAGCTCGCGGAGGAGTGGCGGCGCGTGCAGGACGACGCGGCCGGCGCGCAGGAGCTGATCGCCGAGGGCGGCGACGATCCCGAGCTGCGTGAGATGCTCGAGGCCGCGCGGGCGCGTCTCGCCGAGCTCGAGGAGGAGATCCGCGTCGCGATGGTCGAGCGCGACCCGTCCGACGACAAGAACGTGATCGTCGAGATCCGCGGCGGGGCCGGCGGGGACGAGGCCGGGCTGTGGGCCGGCGACCTGTACCGGATGTTCACGCGCTACGCAGAGCGGCGGGGGTTCAAGACCGAGACGCTGAGCGCGTCCGACGGCTCCTACACGTTCGAGGTACGCGGCGACGGCGCCTACTCGGTGTTCAAGTTCGAGGGCGGGACGCATCGCGTGCAGCGCGTGCCCGAGACCGAGTCGCAGGGCCGCATCCACACGTCGACGGCGACCGTCGCGGTGCTGCCGGAGGCCGAGGAGGTCGACGTCCACGTCGATCCGAACGAGCTCGAGATCGACGTCTACCGCTCCTCCGGCCCGGGCGGGCAGTCGGTCAACACGACCGATTCCGCGGTGCGGATCACGCACAAGCCGACGGGGATCGTGGTGTCGATGCAGGACGAGAAGTCGCAGCTGCAGAACCGCGAGCGGGCGATGAAGGTGCTGCGCGCGCGGCTCTACGAGGCCAAGCTCGCCGAGCAGCAGGCCGAGCTCGCCGCGGCGCGCTCCGCGCAGGTCGGCACGGGCGAGCGCGCCGAGAAGATCCGCACGTACAACTTCCCCGAGCGCCGGGTCACCGACCACCGGATCAAGCACACCGCGCACAACCTCGACCAGCTTCTTGCCGGCGAGCTGGACGAGTTCACCGCGGCGCTGCAGGACGACGAGAAGCGCCGCCGGCTCGACGCCGCCGCGACCGCATAGGGTCCGCACCCCATCGGGGCGGCGCCCCCGCGCGCCGATACGGGAGGGGAACCTCCTGAACCAGGCGCCGAGATGCACCTCCCCCCGATCCATCAGCAGCAGGCGTCCGGCTCGCGCTTCTCACGCGAGCCGGTGCGGGCCGGCATGGGCCGTCGGTACGCACTCGAGGGCGACGCACGGCCGGGCGATGTGCTCACCTTGGCCGGCGGCGCTCTCGTGCGGGATCTGAACGAGAACGGCCTGGTGGACGGGCGCGACGCGAGCGCGGGCGTGGACGTGCTCGTCGGGTTCGAGTCCGGGCGCGCGCTGCGCGGCGGGCTCGTCGACGTGCGCGGCTGAACCGTCGCGTTGCCGGCGCACGGCTCGGCCGCGGTTCCCGTCTGCGTAGGCTTCGACCGGCATGCGTCGCCCGCTCGCCCAGACGTCGATCCGCGACGCGCTCGACTCCGCGATCATCGCGCTCACCGCCGCCGGCTGCGAGTCGCCCCGGCTCGACGCCGAGCTGCTGCTCGCCGCCGCGATGGGCGTCGACCGCGCGGTGGTCGTGTCCGACCCCGGGCGGCGCATCGAGCCCGACGCCGCCCGGCGCTTCATGGAGTACGCGGCGCGCCGGCGCGAGCGCGAGCCGGTCGCCTACATCCTCGGCAGCAAGGGCTTCCGGTCGATCGAGCTGGCCGTCGACCCGCGGGTGCTGATCCCGCGCCCGGAGACCGAGCACGTGGTCGAGGCGGTGCTCGACCTGCCGCGGGGCGCGCGGGTATGCGACGTCGGCACCGGCTCGGGCGCGATCGCGCTCGCGTTGAAGTCCGAGCGGCCCGACCTCGAGCTCGTCGCGACCGACTCCAGCGACGACGCGCTCGAGGTCGCACGCGCGAACGCGGAGCGGCTGGGCCTGGAGGTGGAGCTCCACCACGGCGACCTGCTCGCGGACGTGCGCGCACGGCTCGACGCGATCGTCTCCAACCCGCCCTACGTGGAGGACGGCGCGGAGCTGGCGCCGGAGATCGTGCGCTACGAGCCCGCGCTGGCGCTGCGCGCCGGCCCGGACGGCCTCGACGTCATCCGCCGCCTGCT
>DATHJG010000666.1:0-8711 GCA_035489875.1 Solirubrobacteraceae bacterium
GCTGACGGTGATAGGCCATCGTCAACGCCTCCGCATACCGCTTGGCCTCGTCATAGACCCCCCGCGGCCCGATCGGGTTCACGTGCCCCCAATAGGACTCCGGCTGCGGATGCACCTTCGGATCGCCGTAGACCTCAGACGTGGACGCGGTCACGAAGCGCGCGCGCTGCGCCTTCGCCAACCCGAGCGTGTGATGTGTCCCGTAGGAGCCGACCTTCAACGTGTGCAGCGGCAGCCGCAGGTAATCGATCGGCGACGCCGGGCTCGCGAAGTGATACACGAAGTCGACCGGTTCGTCGACGAAGTACGGATCGGTGATGTCAGCCTGCAGGAACCGGAACTCCGGAACCCGGATGTGGGCGATGTTGGCGAGGGACCCGGTCTCGACGTTGTCGACGCAGATCACGCGATGACCGCGGCGCAGCAGCTCGTCGCACAGATGCGAGCCCAGGAACCCTGCACCGCCCGTGACGAGGCAGGTGGCCATTGATCGCGCAGAATAGCGGTGTCAGGAGCGGGCGGCCTTGAGCGCGCGCTTGGGCACGACGTCGACGACGACGTACCGGAGCTTGCCCTCGCGCTCGGCGAAGCCCTCCTTGGCGAGCCGCTTCCAGACGACGGGGCACCGCTTGCAGCGCGTGCCGGACTTGCAGCACTTCTTCTTGCAGCGCACCTGATCGCCGGGGCTCCTCATTGCCGGAGCGCAGCGTAGCAAGTGCCGTTAGGGCTCCCTAACGCATCGGCGGCGCTCGGTATGCTTGCCGACTCATGCCCTCCGAAGCCTTCGTCGCCAAGCTCAACGAGCAGATCGGCCACGAGTTCGCCGCGCACCAGCAGTACGTGGCGATCGCGGTGCATTACGACGCGGAGACGCTCCCCCAGCTTGCGCGCTTCTTCTACCGCCAGGCGCTCGAGGAGCGCGACCACGCGATGATGATGATCCAGTACCTGATCGACGCCGACGAGCGCGCGATCGTGCCGGGCGTCGTCGCCCCGGAGGTCGACTTCGGCGACATCGTGGGTCCGGTCGCGCTCGCGCTCGGGCAGGAGAAGCGCGTGAGCGAGCAGATCAACGCGCTCGCGGGCGCCGCGCGGCAGGAGGGCGACTACTCGTCCGAGCAGTTCATGCAGTGGTTCATCAAGGAGCAGATCGAGGAGATCGCGACGATGTCCGACCTGCTGCGGGTCGTCGAGCGCTCCCAGGATCAGCCGATGGACATCGAGGACTACCTCGCGCGCGAGCAGCTCGGCGAGGCGGGCGCCGACCCGACCGCGCCCCGAGCCGCCGGCGCCGGCGGGTGAGCCTCGCCGCCGAGCTGCGTGCGGCGGCGGCAGACGTCTGGGAGGCCCAGCACGCCCACCCGTTCGTGCGCGGGATCGGCGACGGCACGCTGGACGAGGCCCGCTTCCGCTTCTACGTCCGCCAGGACTACCGCTTCCTGATCGACTACGGCCGCCTGCTCGCGCTCGGGACGGCGCGCGCGCCGCGGGTGGCGGAGATGCGGCGCTTCGCGGGGTTGAGCCAGGGGGTGCTGGAGACCGAGATGACGCTGCACGCGGGCTTCGCGCAGCGCTGGGGGATCGGCGCGGCGGAGCTGGAAGCCGAGCCGGCGGCGCCGGCCACGGCGGCGTACACGGACTTCCTGCTCCGCACCGCGACGCTGGGCGACTACGCCGAGCTGGTCGCCGCGCTGCTGCCGTGCATGTGGGGGTACGCGGAGATCGGCGAGCGGCTTGCCGCGGCGGGGACGCCGGACCACGCGGGCTACACGGCGTGGATCGCGACGTACGCCGATCGCGACTTCCAGGCGGTCGCGGCTTGGGCGCGCGAGCTGGCCGACGCTGCCGGTGCGGACGCGGGTCCGGGGGCGGTCGAGCGCATGCACGCCGCGTTCCGGGCGTCGAGCGGGCACGAGCTCGCGTTCTGGGAGAGCGCTTGGCGGTACGAGGGCGCGTGAACTGCGGGCGGGCGTGGGGTGCGCTGTCGTGGTGCGGTTGCGGCGGCGCCGGCGAACGTCAACGGCCGCATTGAGAGAGGCCCGGGCCGCGGGAGGCGTTTCCGCGGGAACGCCCCCGCGCACATGCGATTCACAGCCGCCGAGTGTCATGAATGTCTCGCATCACGAGACATTCACGACACTCGGCCGGTGTGCGGCGCTCAGCTCGCCCCGCGTCCCGCCAGCGGCCACTCGACCCGCTCCACATCGCACTCGGGGCGCTTTGACCACCAATGCGGTGGCGAACGCGCCCCGCGTCCCGCCAGCGCCCACTCGACCTCCCGTCAATGCCGCTTTTGACGTTCGCCGGCGTCGCCCGCAGCGCCCCACGGACAGCCGCGCCCGCCCGGACCTCCCCTCAATGCCGCTGTTGACGTTCGCCGGCGCCCTACGCGCGACGCGGAGCCGCGCGCAGCGGCCGCGCCAGGACCGGCGCCGGCGCCGCCAGGTCCACCACGAACGGCGGCTCGAGCACGCTCTCCAAAGCTGCGACGCAGCGCTGGTCGAACTGCGTCGCGTCGCGCAGCAGCGCGATCGCGCGCTCCGAAGTCCACGCCGCGCGGTAGACGCGGTCTGAGACGAGCGCGTCGTAGACGTCGCAGACCGCGAGGATGCGGGTCTCGACGTCGAGCTCGGCGCCCGCCAGGCCGCGCGGGTAGCCAGAGCCGTCGAGCCGCTCGTGGTGATCGAGCACCAGACGCAGGACGCCGGGCGAGAAGCCGCCGAGCTCGCGCAGCAGACGCTCGCCGGCCTCCGGGTGCTTGCGGATCTCGGCGAGCTCGGCGTCGTCGAGCGGACCCGGCTTGGTCAGCACCGCCGACGCGACCGAGAGCTTGCCCATGTCGTGCAGCAGCCCGCCGAGCGCGAGCGCGCGCAGGCGCCGGCGCGGGAGGCCGAGCGCCTCCCCGACCTCGACCGCACGCATCGCGACCCGCCGCGTGTGGCCCTCGGTCGCCGCGTCCTTCTCCCCCAGCCGCACGACGAGCGCGCGCACCCGGGCGCCGAGGAACGCCTCCTCCTCGGCGACCAGGTCGGTGGCGCCGAGGTCCCCGACCAGCGGCCGGGACGCGGCGCCGCGGCGCAGGTCGAGCGCGGCCGGCAGCCCGAGCGCGACGACGCCGGCGAGCTCGAGGCCGTGCCCGACGTAGAACGCGAGCTGCGTGAACGGGACCGTCAGCTGCGCGACGAGCGCGAAGCCCAGCCAGGCGAGCCCGGCGACGGTCAGGAGATCTCCGGGCCGGCGCGTGAGCTGCCAGGTCCGGACCGCTCGCGCGGCGATGAGGAGCAGCAGCGCCAGCCCGCCCGCGAGCACCGCGTACGCTGCGGGCGCGCCCGTCGTCGGCACGGCCGGGACGAACGCCGGGAACGCGAGCGCGCTCGCGCCGAGCGCGAGGATGGCCAGCGCCAGCGCGACCTGGACCGCGATCAGCGGCTCGACGCGCCGCGGGCGGCGCAGAGCCGGCAGCGCGCAGAATGCGAGCACGAGCGCGCCCGCGGGCAGCGAGGCGGCGCCCGCGAACGCCACGACCCCGTTCGCGCCCACGAGCACGCCGGGCGTCGCGAGGCCGTGCACCGCCAGCAAGGCGGTCATCGTCGAGAACGCGGTGCCGAGCAGCACCGTGCGCCCGTCCCGGCGCCGCGCGCCCGCCACGGTCAGGATCGCGGACGCGACGGTGGCGGCGAGGGCGGCGGCCGCGACAAGGGCGAAGTGCGTCTCCGGCCCGGCGTTGGCCGGCTCGGCCTTGGCCCACTCCATCACCGCGCCGGGGATGACCGCCAGCGCAGCGACGGCCGCGACGAGCGGCAGCGATCGGTCGTCGGCGCCGGTCGTCACAGGCCAGTGATCGGCACCGCGCGCCGCGCGGTTGAGCGCCCGGCGCACGGCCGGCCGCTGCACCCCACGTTGCGGCGTTGTGTCAGTGCGCCACATGACCCCGCGGCAAACGATGGTCGTTTCGGACATTGCCCCTGCGATCGCTCGCGGGATACAACCCGGGCGAACACACGCCTTGAGGGGGCGTGGGTCGACCGAGAGGGGCAGCCAATGCTGGCAGCGATCTTCGCGCAAGGGGACCCGGCGAGCGCCGAGCAGCTCACGCGCGACAGCGCCATCCTCGGCGAGCAGTTCTACTTCTTCACGGTCGTCCTCATGTGGCTGATCCACGCGGGCTTCATGTCCTACGAGGCCGGCGTCGCGCGCCGCAAGAACGTGATGGCGACCGCGATGAAGAACATCCTCACGATCGCGGTCGTGACGCCGACGTTCTACTACTTCGGCTGGTGGGTCTACAACTGCAACCAGGCCGGGCTGCCGATCGGCCCGAACAGCAGTGACTTCACCTCGGTCGCCTGCCAGGGCGGCATCCCGTGGAGCGACGCCTTCGGGCCGAACCTCGCGAACAACATCAACCTGATCTTCTTCCTGGCGTTCCTGCTGTTCAGCTGGACGACGGCGTCGATCATGTCGGGCGCGCTGATCGAGCGTGCGCGGCTCTCCGCCTACCTGGTGCTGGCGTGCCTGCTCGGCTCGGTCGTCTGGATCCTCGACGCCGCCTGGGGCTGGAGCGCCGGCGGCTGGCTGACGCTGCGCTTCGGATTCCACGACTCGATCGCGTCGGGCGTCGTCCACGGCGTCGCGGGCGCGTTCACGCTCGGCGTCCTGTTCAACCTCGGACCGCGCATAGGCAAGTACACGAGGGAAGGCCTCACCCGCGCCTTCAGACCCCACAACCTGCACATCACCGCGCTGGGGTTGATGCTGATATTCACCGGGTTCTACGGGTTCTACGGGGCCTGCCTCGTGATCGCGTCGACCTCGTTCCCGGGCTGGGCCACGATCTACCTCAGTCCGACGACGCTCGGGTCGATCACGATGGTGATCACGATGGGCTTCGCCGGCGGGTTCACCGGCGGCTACTTCGCCAGCAAGGGCGACCCGTTCTGGACGATCTCCGGCGGGCTTGCCGGCGTGATCGGCGTGTCGGCCGGCGCGGACGTCTACGCGCCGACGGTCGCGTACCTGCTCTCGATGCTCACGGCCGTGCTGGTGGTCTACGCCGGCAACTGGATCGAGACGAAGATGCGGGTCGACGATGCGGTCGGCGCCGTCGCGGTGCACGGTGTGTCCGGCTTCCTCGGCATGCTCTGGGTCGGGATATTCGCGGCCGGCTATCCGACCGGGATCAACAACGTCGAGTCGTCGATCGGCGGCCAGCTGATGGGCATGATGACGTTCCTGCCGCTGGGCTTCCTGAGCGGCTGGATCGCCTCGTACCTGCTCAGGCGGGCGAACCTCCTGCGCGTCCCGCCGGAGGTCGAGCTCGAGGGCATCGACATCGTCGAGTACGGGACGCTCGTCTACCCGGAGATGGGCGTGATCAAGGAGCAGGTGATCCAGCCGGACGGCACGCTCGTCGAGACCGCGGCGATCAGCCGGATCGAGTCGACCAACGGGCACCCCGAGCAGCCGTTCGAGACCCTCCAGAGGTGACGTGAATGCTGACCTTCGCCATCTCGCTCGCCATCATGATCGCCGTCGTCGGCGCGTCCGTGCAGTGGGCCGTGCGCGCCGAGCGCCGGCGCAACCCCGGGGAGGAGTCCGATGCCCGCCATCATTGACAGCGCGCCGAGCTGCATCACGAACGTCGGCGGCGCCAAGCCGGCCGACGACTCGGCGGACTTCATCCTCCAGGCCGCGTACGAGAAGTGCACGGGCTTCATGACGTTCGGCCCGGGCAGCACGTACGGGGAGGACGGGACCGGCGCCGCCGGCTCCTACTACGTCCTCACCGTGATCGGCATCGTCGTGACGGTCGCCGTGCTCGTCTACTGGGTGTACTGGGAGAACCGGCGGCTGACCACCCAACGACTGACCTTGCGCGACGGCGCCGGCGCCGTCGGAACCGACTGATCCGGGGGCGACCACATGGACGACGACGACAAGCGCCAGATCGAGTTCCCGCCGCTGCAGACGCACTCCAAGCGCTTCGAGCAGACGATCTTCGCGCTCGCGATCATCTGCATGATCGTCGTGCTGGCGATCGTGCTGCTCACGAACATCGGCAACGAGTTCCGCCCGACGGTCTAGACCGGTTGACACCGCATCCCGTACCGTCGGTGGCCGTGGAAGACCGACCTGTCCGCGTGCGCCTGGACCCGCCGGCGGAGGACCCGCCGCACCGTCCGCTGCGCGTCAGCAAGCGCGGCGTGGCCGCCGTCGTCGCGCTGGTCGTCGCCACGGCCGTCGCTGCGCAGAGCTGCCAGCAGGCGCAGGTGCGCGTGAGCCAGGAGCGGGCGATCGCGACCGCCCGGTCCCAGGCCGGCTTCACGCCCGCGCGCACGCAGGTCCGGCTGGTCCGCCAGGGTCTAACCGCCCATCCGTACTGGGCGATCTCGTTCTCCGTCCCCGCCGCCTCCGGCGACGGCTACGCGAAGCTGACCACGGTGCGGGTGGACGCGAACAAGGGCACGGTGGCGGCGGTCAACCGCGAGCGGTAGTCGGCCACTAACCGGGCTCGAGCAGCCCGAGCCGGCGCGCGAGCCACGGCGCCGGCGTCGCCTGCAGCAGCAGCGTCGCCACGATCGCGAGCGCCACGACGCCGGCGAGCCGGTCGACGTCCGGCACGCCGAGCCCGGCGAGCACGCCGACGAGCGCCGCGGGCACCACGCCGGTCTCGCGCGTCCAGCACAGGAACGCCAGCTCGCTGCGCGACCAGCGCGCGCGCCGGTCGGGCAGCGCACACGCGAGGACCGTCAGCGGCCGCGCGACCAGCAGCAGCGTCGCGACGACCGCGAGCGACGGCGCCCAGTGGTCGGCCAGCGTGCCGAACGGCAGGCTCGCGCCGACGACGATGAACACGAAGATCGTCACCACCTCCGCGAGCGTGCGCGACGCGATCTTCAGCTCCACCTCGTGGTGGGAGTGCATCGCGAGCCCGAGCAGCTCCATGTTGCCGACGATCAGCCCGGCCAGGAACGCGCCGAGGTAGCCGCTCCCGCCCGCGAAGTCGAGCGACACGTAGCTCACCGCCACGACGGCGAGCACCGCGATCGGCGCCGAGTCGCGCAGGATGCCGGCGCGGTGGCTGGAGATCGTGGCCGACAGGAGCACGCCGGCGAGGATGCCGACGACCGAGCTCATCGCCAGCTCGCCGAGAAAGTCCCAGGCGGGGGCGCGGATCCCGGCGTCGCCGCTCAGCAGCGCGCCCGCGACCGCGAGCGCGAGGACCGCGCCCGTCGGGTCGTTGAACGCCGACTCCGCGATCACCGTCTGCGCGACCCGCAGCCGCAGGCGCGAGGCGACGAACAGCGGGATCAGGATCGCGGGATCGGTCGGCGAGAGCACCGCGCCGATCAGCAGCCCCTGCTCGAACGGGATCCCGAACGCGAGCGCGGCGACCGCGCCGGTCAGCAGCGCGGTCAGCACGACGCCCGGGACCGCCAGCATGCCGAGGCTGACCGCCACGCCCCTGAGCACGGTGAGCGAGAGGTTCAGTCCGCCGTAGAACAGGATCGACGAGACGCCGAACGTGAACAGCAGCTGCGCGCCGAGCGAGTCCAGCGGCACGTCGACGACGTCGACCGCCGACGGCCCGAGCGCCGCGCCGAACGCGATCAGCAGCACGATCTCCGGCACCCGCACGACGTCGGCCAATACCCGCGCGGCCAACCCCGCGGCCAGCAGCAGGCCGACGGTGAGGATGACGTCGCGGGTCAAGTCTCGTCCCGGCGCTCCAGCGCGAGGCGGACGACGTCCTGGACGGTGAGCAGGAGCAGCACGATCACCACGCCCGCCCCGATCGCGACCGCGACGAGCTCGCGCCGCGCGTCGTCGCGCTCGCCGTCGAACTCGGTCGCCGCCGCCACCGATCGGCGGTCCTGCTCGGCCGCCAGCTCGCCCGCGGCGCGCGCCATCGTCTCGAAGTGATCGAGCTCCGGGCCGAGCAGGATCCGCTTGGTCTCCGCCGTGCGCCCGTCCTGCAGCGCCTGCCACGCGTCCTCGTCGAGCGCCATGAACGCGTCGAACGCATCGCCCAGCTCAGCCAGCAGCGCGCGCTCGCGCGGTGTCGTCAGCTCACGCCGCGCGCGGGCCAGCAGCTCCTCGGTGTGGCGCGCCGAGGCCACGAACCGCGGGCGGCTGCGGCCGCCGTCGTAGCCGTAGGCGGTCTGCCAGCCGTTCATGTCGGTGACCGCGAACTTGAGGTCCAGCGAGAGGCCTTCGTGGGCGCTCGCCCGCTCGACTTCCTCGAAGCGATCGCCGAGCGTGCCGAACGCCGACAGCGCGACGCCGATCGTGACCAGCGGTCCCAGCACCGTCAGCACGATCGCGGCGAGCAACCTTGCGCGAATTGTCACGCGCGCACCATCCCAGTTCCGTCAAGGAGTCGGTCAAAGAAAGGCGGTGCGCCTGGCACCAGGTGTGCCGACTTCTTTGACCGGCTCCATGCAGGGTATGGTCCGCGCACACCGTGCTGCTGTTCGTGATCCTCGGCCACACCCCGCTGATCCTGCTGATCTGCCTGGTCGGGCTGCTCTACCTCACCTGGGTCGACCTGCGCCGGGAGGCGCTCGAGCCGCTGGTGCAGCTGTGGTGGTACCTGCTGGTGCTCCTCTTCAACGTGGCCGGCTACGCGGCGCTGAAGATCTGGCTGCTGGTCAGGCGCCGGCGCGACGGCGCGCGGCGTCCAGCCTGACGAGCTTCACCGCCAGCTCGAG
>DATHJG010000667.1:0-4817 GCA_035489875.1 Solirubrobacteraceae bacterium
CCGCGAGCGGCGCGGTCTCCGTCACGACGACGCGCGGCTGGTCGGGAGCGCGCGCACGACGAGGCGCGCCGCCCGAGTCCGGCGCGGCGGCCGCCAGCGCGTCGAGCAACGGGCTCTCGCCGAGGCCGTGCTCCGGCGCGGCGAGCACGGCCGCGACGACCGCCTCGAGGTCGACCTCCTCGTCGGGCAGCTCCGCGCCCGCCTCGCGCTCCAGCGCCAGCAGGTCGTCCACGAGCCGCGAGAGGCGCTCCGCGTCGGCCTCGAGGTCGGCCAGCAGCTCGGCGTCCGCGCCGTGGCGGCGGGCGAACGCGGCGTTCCCGCGCAGCGACGTCACCGGCGTGCGCAGCTCGTGCGAGGCGTCGGCGAGCAGGCGGCGCTCCGACTCGCGGGCATGGTCGAGCGCGTCGAGCATGCGGTTGAGGGCGTCCGACAGCGCGCCCGGCTCGTCGTGCGTCGCCGCGGCCGGCAGCCGCGCCCCGACGTCCGGCGCCTCGCTGATCGCGCGCGCGCCGACGGCGAGCCGCCGCAGCGGCCGCAGCCCGCGGGTCGTGAGCGCCGTGGCGAGCAGGCCGCCGAGCAGGGCGGCGGCGAGCGCCGCGAGCGCGAGCGCCTCGCGCAGGCGGGCGAAGATGCCCTGGATGTCGCCCATCGACGACGCGACGACGACGGTGCCGCCCCCGGCCACGCCGCCGGTCGCCGCGAGCGGCGCCGCGTAGAGGCGGATCGGCTCGTCGCCCAGCCGGTCGTCGGCGTAGCCGGCGCGCTCGTCGTGCAGCGCGCGCCCGCGCACCGCGGCGCCCGGCAGGAGCCGGCCGCGGAGCGCGTCCGTGCGCGCGACGATCCGGTCCTCGCGATCGCGCACCTCGACCCAGAGCTGGCGCCCGCCGGAGCCGAGGTCGAGCGCGCCGCGCGCCTCGAGCAGCCCGGGCGTGACCGCGGCGAGCTGCGCGACGTCGACCGCCCGCCGCCGCAGGTCGCTGTCGACCGTGCTGCGGAGCTGATGCTCGACGACGAGCGTCGCGGCGATGCCGAGCAGCGCCAGCGCCACGAGCACCGCGACCGCCGACGCCGCCGCCAGCCGTGTGCGCAGCGACCAGCGCCTCATGTCCGCACGGTGAAGCCCGCTCCGCGGACCGTGTGGATGACGACCGGCTCGCCGAGCTTGCGCCGCAGGTAGCCGACGTAGCGGTCGACGACGTTCTCGGTCGCCTCCCCGTCCCAGACCTCCGCGAGCGCGCGCTCGCGCGTCACGACCGCGCGCGGTCCGGCGCGCAGCAGCAGCTCCAGCAGCGCGGACTCGCGCGCGGTGAGCGGGATCTCGCGGCCGTCGCGGGTGGCCACGCGCGCGGCGGGATCCAGCGCGATGCCCGCTCCGGCCGGCAGCGTGGCGATCGCGGTCGCCGGGCCGCGCCGCCCGAGGGCGCGCACGCGCGCCAGCAGCTCGGGCGTGGCGAACGGCTTGACGAGGTAGTCGTCGGCGCCGGCGTCCAGCCCGGCCACGCGGTCCTCGACCGTGTCCCGCGCGGTGAGCAGGAGCACCGGCACGCCGACGCCCTTCTCGCGCAGGCGGCGGCAGACCTGGAGCCCGTCGAGCCCGGGCATCGCGACGTCGAGCACGACGAGGTCGGGCACCGAGCGCTCGGCGGCCGCGAGCGCGGCGCCGCCGTCCGGCGCGGCGACGGTCTCGTAGCCCTCCGCGGCGAGGGTGCGCACGAGCATCCGCAGCACCGGCGGGTCGTCGTCGACGATCAGTACGCGGTCGGCCATCCGGTCCCGTGCATCGTAGGCGGGGAAGCGTGAGAGAACTCTGAACGTCTCAGCGCGCGTCGAGCGTCCGGGCGATCACGGTCCGGTACGTCGGCGTCGCGGCCTCGAGCCGCTCGCGCCCCTCGTCGGTGAGGCAGGCGAAGATGCCGCGCCGGTCGTCCGCGCACATCGTGCGCGACGTGAGCCCCTCGTCCTCCAGCCGGGCGACGACGCGGGAGACGGTGCTCTGCGTGGCGTGCACCGCCTCGGACAGCTCCTGCATGCGGGCCTTTCCCAGCGAGCACTCGCCGAGCCGGTCCAGCACCTCGTACTCGATCGTCGAGAGGTCGTGCTCGCGCCGCAGCTCGTGCTCGAGGGCCGCCTGCACGGCGGCGTGCGCGGCGTTCAGCGCACGCCACGACTCGACCGCATCGGATGGAGCCTGCACCCTCGACACCGCGCGCACCCTACCAGGTCCATGCAATCAAATCAATCTTGACTGCAAAATATGCAATTGCATATACTGCCGCGTCATGCATGTCCCCTCCCCATCCGCGGATTCCCCTGCCTTCGACCGGCGGCTGTGGATCACGCTCCTCGTTCTCTGCGGCGTCCTGTTCCTCGACGGACTGGACGTCTCGATGGTCGGCGTTGCCCTCCCCAGCATCGAGTCCGACCTCGACCTCTCCACCTCGACCCTCCAGTGGGTCGTCAGCGGCTACGTGCTCGGGTACGGCGGGCTGCTGCTGCTCGGCGGGCGCACCGCCGACCTGCTGGGCCGGCGGCGCGTGCTGCTGGTCGCGCTCGCGGTCTTCGCGCTCGCATCGCTGCTCGGCGCGCTCGTCGACAGCGGTCCGCTGCTGATCGCCGCGCGCTTCATCAAGGGTGCGGCCGCCGGGTTCACCGCGCCGGCCGGCCTGTCGATCATCACGACGACGTTCCCCGAGGGCCCGATGCGCAACCGGGCGCTCGGCATCTACGCCGCCACGGGCGCGAGCGGCTTCTCACTCGGCCTCGTGCTCGGCGGAGTGCTGACGACGGCAGGCTGGCGCTGGACGTTCCTGATGCCGTTCCCGATCGCGGACGTGCTGCTCGTCGTGGCGGCGCGCGTGCTCCGGCCCGACCCGCCGCGCACCGAGGAGGGCCGGTTCGACATCCCCGGCGCCGTGGCCGTCACCGGCGCGATGCTCGCGCTCGTCTTCGGCGTCTCCGGCGCGCCCGAGGCGGGCTGGACGTCCGCGCAGACCCTCGGCGCTCTCGCCGCCGCCGTGGCGCTCGGCGCCGCGTTCTTCGCGATCGAGCTGCGCGTCGAGCACCCGCTCGTCCGGCTCGGGATCCTCCGCTCGCCGGTGATCGCCGGCGCCAACCTCGCCGGCATGACGGTGTTCGCGTGCTACTTCGGCTTCCAGTTCATGACCACGCTGTACATGCAGCAGCTGCTGGGCTGGTCGGCGCTCGGCACGGCGCTCGCGTTCCTCCCGGCCGGCCTGCTCGTGGCGTTCGGCGCCCCGCGCATGGGTCCGCTCGCCACCCGGTTCGGGACGGCGCCGCTGATCAGCGCCGGGCTGCTGTCGTTCGTCGTCGGCTACGCGCTGTTCATCCCGATCGACGCGTCGCCGACGTACGCGATCGCGATCCTGCCCACGATCCTGCTGCTCGGGCTCGGCTTCGCGCTCACCTACCCGGCGGTGAACATGGCGGCCACCAGCGGCATCGCGGACCACGAGCAGGGGCTCGCCTCCGGCCTCGTGAGCACGTCGTTCCAGCTCGGCGGCGCGCTCGGGCTCGCGATCGTGACCGCGGTGATCACCGCGGGCTCGACCGGCGCGTCCGATCCGTCCTCGCTGCTGGACGACTTCCGGCCCGGCCTCGCGGTCGTGACGGGTCTCGCGGTCCTGGGCCTGGCCAGCGTGCTGGCCTCGGTCGTCGCCCACCGGCGCGTGCAGGCGCGGCTCGCGGCCGCGTGAACCGTCCGCGGTCGCCCGGGCGCGCGAAGGTGCGCGCCGGGGCGGCTGCGCCGCATACCCTTGGCGGCGATGACCTCGCTCGCCTCGGATCCGTCCCGCACGGCCGCCTCCCAGCGGCGCGCGCTCAACCTGGTGCTCGCCGTCGGGATCGCCGACGCGCTGCTGCTCGTCGTGCTCCTCTACTTCGCGTTCGTGGACCGCAGCGACACCGCGGTCTCCGTGCTCGGCCCGATCCACGGCGTCGGCTACCTGATCCTGCTGTGGCTGACCGTGACCGGCGCCGGCGGGAAGCGCTGGGGCTGGTGGTTCCCGGGGATCGTGCTCGTCACCGGCGGGCCGGTCGGCTCGATCCTCGGCGACACGATCCTGCGCCGGCAGCTCCCGTCGCGCGGCTGAGATGCCGCGCGAGGTCCGGATCCGCGGCGACACGATCCGGCTCGGCCAGCTCCTCAAGCTCGCGGGCGTCGTCGGCGCCGGCGGCGAGCTGAAGGCGTTCCTCGTCGAGCAGACGGTGCTCGTGAACGGCGAGCCGGACGCCCGCCGCGGCCGCCAGCTCCACCCGGGTGACGTGGTGACGGTGGCGGGCGAGGAGCTGTGTGTAACTCCCGCACCGGAGCCGCTGCCGTGAGGCGTGGTCCTCGCCTGTAGCTCGCGGCGGCTAGGCAGCCGCGAGGAGCGGAGCGGTTACCCGGAGCCCTCGGGCGGGTCGTCCTCGGATTCCAGGAACTCCGGGGTCGCGATCGCGAACACGCCCGCGACGATCGCGACGAACAACGCGGCGATCCCCACGATCCGCGTGAGCGTGTGCTCGAACGGGATCATCAGCGCGACGCCGAGCACGAACGAGCCCAGCGCGAGCAGCGGCAGCCGCCTCACGCCTCGTCGTCTCCCGTGTTCAGCGGCTCGAACGGCTGGTCGAGCCGACCCTGCAGCACGAGCCGGTACAGGTACCAGAGCGACGGAACCAGGATCAGCAGGCCGATCCCGATGCTGATCACCAGCGCGGTCAGCGTGGCGTCCGGGGCCGCCGCCTGGTCGAGCGTGAGCTCGCCGGGCAGGAAGTCGGGCCGGATCGCGACGACCCAGCCGACGATCACCGCCCCG
>DATHJG010000668.1:0-9506 GCA_035489875.1 Solirubrobacteraceae bacterium
CTGCGAGCTGCTCGCGACGCTCGGGCCGGAGGTCGAGGTCGCGGAAGCGCTCGACGGGCAGGTCGACGCGGTCTACATGCACGACCCGATGGTCATGACCGGGCGCGGCGGCATCCCGCTGCGGATGGCCAAGCCGGCGCGGGCGCGCGAGCCCGGCCACGCCGCGGAGGAGCTCGCGCGGCTCGGCATCCCGGTGCTCGGCGCGATCGAGCCGCCCGGCTACGCCGACGGCGGCGACCGCTACTGGATCGACGACGCGACGATGGCGATCGGGCTCGGCTACCGCACCAACGCCGCCGGGGCGGCCGCGCTCGCCCGGCTCGCCGAGCCCGAGGGCATCGCCGTCGAGGCGTACGACATGCCGCACGACCAGGGCCCCGGCTCGGTGCTGCACCTGCAGTCGTTCATCTCCGGCGTCGCCGAGCGGCTGTGCGTGATCTACGAGCCGCTCGCCCCCGTGCGGCTGCTCCAGGACCTGCGCGAGCGCGGCACGGACTGGATCGCGATCGACCGCGACGCCTATCTCGCGATGGGATGCAACATCCTCGCCGTCCGCCCCGGCGTCGTCGTGATGGTCGACGGCGTGCCGGACGTGCGCCGCGCGCTCGAGCGGCGCGGCGTCGAGGTCCACGTCTACGACGGCTCGGAGCTGTCGCTCAAGGGCGACGGCGGCCCGACCTGCCTCACGCAGCCGCTCCTGCGCGCGCACTGACACGCAGCGCCCCTCAGCCGGGGCGGTGGTACCACGCCTCCGCGGCGACCGCCTCGCGCAGCGCGGCGGCCCCGTTCTCGAGCACCGGCGCGCCGTGGGTCACCAGCACGCGCTCCGCCGGCAGCTCGAGCAACGCCCCGAGCGTCGGCGCGAACGTGTCGCGGTACCAGCGCCGGCGCCGGTCGTCGAGCCGCTGCTGCGCCCACAGCCGCAGGTCGCCGTCCGGCGTCGTCACGACCGCGTCGCCGAACGCGAGCGCGCGGTGCGACGGCAGCCACAGCGGCCGTTCGCCCCGGACCGGGCGACCGATCGCGAACGCGGTGACGCCGGCGGGGCCGGGCGCTCCCGGTTCGAGCGCGTGCAGCGACTCGGGATCCCGGAGCCGCGACGCGCAGTTCGGCGGTCCCCAGATGCGGCCGCCGTAGCGCTCGCGGAGCGGCTCCGCGCTGCGGACGTGGTAGCCGAACGTGATCAGGATCTCGACGCTGCGCCCGCCCGCGATCCGGTCGAGGGCGTCGAGGACCCGGCGGTCGTCGTCCACGGGCAGCAGCGGGTCGACGAGCACGAGCGCCTCGCCCGACTCCAGCGCGAAGCTCGCCACCTCGGCGCCGAAGCGGCCCGGATGCCACTCGGGGTGCCGCGCGGACCATCGCCAGAGCCCGGGCGCGAGTTCGATCGGCATGCGCGGAAGTGTCGCCGACGCGGCCCGGCGACGCGGCGCCGGGGGGTCGACGCGCGCGCCGGGCGGCTCAGCCGGCGACCGCCATCGCGACGATCGAGTCGACGCGCGGGGAGATCTCGTCCCAGCTCTCGCCGCGGTCGGCGCTGCGCAGGATCCGCCCGTCCGCCATCCCGGCGAGCAGCTCGCCATCGGTCGCGGCCAGCGCGTAGGGCATCGCGTCGGGCGGCACCGCGAGCCGCTCCCAGCCGTCGTCCCAGCGGTAGAGCCGTCCGCGTGCGCTGTCGCCGCTGTGCGCGGTCATCGGACCGGAGGCGGCGGACACGTACCAGCGCTCGGGATCGACCGGATCGACCGCGACCGCCCAGCAGTAGCGCAGCTCGCGGCCGGAGTCCACCGCCTCCCACGTGCGCCCGCCGTCGCGGCTCCACGCGGCGCCGTCGCCCGCCGCCTGGTACGCGCGGCCCTCCACGCGCGGGTGCCAGACGAGGCTGTGCGCGTCCAGCTTCGCGCCGGGCCGGTGGTCCGAGAACGTCGCGCCGCCGTCGTCGGAGTACATGAGGCCGCCGAGCTCGATTCCCACCAGCAGCCGCTCGGCGCGGTGCGGGTCGGGAGCGATCCAGCGCACGTGGTGCGTCCAGGGCCGCGGCGGGAAGCTCCATCGGGGCCGCGACGGGATGTCCTGGAGCGCCTCCAGCTCTTCCCAGGGACCGCCGTCGCGGGCGACGAACAGGCGGCTCGGCTCCGTGCCCGCGTAGAGCGCGCCGTCGGCCGCGCTGATCGCGACCGAGAAGACGTCGGGCTCGGGCAGCGCGATCGGCTCCCACGTCGCGCCCGCGTCGACGCTCAGGCGCGCTCCGCGTCCGCGCGTGCCGACGAGCACGCGCGCGCCGTCGGCGGCGACGCACTGGGCGCCCAGGCCCTCCAACGCAGGCTCGGCGGTCCATGACCGGTCGTCGCGCCGGAGGCGCACCAGCCGGTCGCGGGTGCAGACGAAGACCGACATGCTCACCACGGAGGATTGCACCTGGCCTCGCTCGCTCGCGCGAGCGCTCAGCTCAAGGCGCCGTGCCGCCGGCGTGGTGCTCGACGAGGAGCGTGAGCAGGCGCTGCAGCTCGCGGCGCTCGGCGGCGGAGAGCGGCGCGAGCAGCGCGTCCTGGGCCTGCTCGACCCGCGCGTCGAGCCGCTCGAGCATGCGGGTCCCCGCCGGTGTGAGGCGGACGAGCTTGCGGCGGCGATCCTGCTCGTCGCGGTCGCGGGCGACGAGGCCGTCGCGCTCGAGCTCGTTGATCAGGGCGACCATGTCGCTGCGGTCGATGGCGAGCCGGCGGCCCAGCGCGGCCTGGCTCGCGGTCCCGAGCTCGTCGAGCGCGACGAGCACGGTGAAGTGCGGCTTGCGGTAGCGCTCCGCGGCGAGGCCGTCGCTGACCAGGCGATGCGCGGAGAGCGCCGCGTTGCTCATCAGCCAGCTCGGCAGCCGCCACAGCCGGCGCGGCGCGCGCCTCTCCACCGATGCGCTTGCAAGGTCCATCGGCGCTCAGCGTAGCGGAGATCGTTGGCCGCGCCAACGGTGTCTGGTACCGTTGGGCGCACCAACGTTGGCCTCGCCAACGACCACTGCCGAAGGACCCGCCGATGACCACGAAGCCGACCCCCACCGGGCTGCTCCTCGGAGCGCTGATCGCGCCCGTCGCGCTCGGCGCCTCGACGATCGCCGTCGCCCTTCCCGCGCTCTCCCGCGACCTGGGGCTGTCCGAGCCCCAAGCGCTCTGGGCGCTCGCCGGCTACGTGCTCGCGCGGCAAGCTGATCGCGACGCGCGACCCGTTCCGCGTCGCGGCGGTCCTCGCCGTGGCGAGCGTGCTCGGCCTGCTGCCCGCGGGCGCGGCCGACGGCGCGCCGGGCTGGACGATGCTGGCGCTCGGGCTCGTCCTCACCGGCTTCGTCGCCAGCCAGGGCGGGCTGCTCTCGCACGTGCCGCTGGCGGTCGACCCGTTCGTGCGCAGCGTGGCGACCGGGCTGTTCCAGCTCGCGAGCCTGCTCGGCGGCGCAATGGGGTCCGCCGCGGTCGCGGGCCTCAGCGACCCGCTCGGCCTCGGCGGCGCGGTGGCCTGCGTGGCGATCGTCCCGGCCGTCGGCGTGGGGTTCGCGCTCGCTGCAGGAGCGGAGCCGGCCCTTGCCTCCGCGGCTTCGCGCGTGCGCTAGCGTCGGCATCCTCTACGCGCTCGTGATCGAGGGCCTGCTGAGCGCGTTCGCCGACAGCGTGAGCGTACTTCGTCGCCTGCATCGGCGCCCTCGTCGCGCTGAGCGCGCTCCTGCTGCGGCGCCGGGACATCGCGTGACGGCTCAGTCGCCGAGCCGGACGAGCATCTTCCCGACGTTGGCGCCCCGCAGTGTGCCGAGGAAGGCGGCGGGGGCCTGGTCGATGCCCTCGACCACCGTCTCCTCCGAGCGCAGGAGCCCCTCCGCGAGCCAGCCGGTGGCGCGTTCGAGGTACTCGGGGAAGCGGTCGAGGTAGGAGGTGACGAGCAGGCCGCGCAAGCTGAGCTCCTTGTACGCAGCCTCGTACAGGTTGGTCGGCCCTGGGACGGGGGCCACCGCGTTGTACGTGCTGATCGCGCCGACGAGGGCGATGCGGCCGCGCTTGCGCATCGCGCCGATCGCCGCCTCCAACTGGTCGCCGCCGACGCTGTCGACGTAGACGTCGATGCCCTCGGGAGCGGACCGGGCGAACTGCTCGGCGAGACCGCCTGCCCGGTAGTCGATGGCGGCGTCGAAGCCGAAGTCCTCCACCAGCCTGCGCACCTTGGCCGGGCCGCCGGCCGAGCCGATCACCTTCGCGGCGCCGAGCCTGCGGGCGAGCTGGCCCGCGACGCTGCCGACGGCGCCGGCGGCGGCCGACACGAACACCACGTCGCCGGCGCGCACCGGCGCCGCCTCGACGAGCGCGAGGTACGCGGTCAGGCCCGGAGCGCCCAGCACGCCGAGGTAGGCCTCGGCGGGCGCGACCTCCGTGTCCACGACGGTCGCGGCCGCGGCCTGGAGCACCGCGTACTCGCGCCACCCCAGGAAATGCGAGACCGTCGCACCCACCGGAACCGCGTCCGACCGGGACGCGACCACCTCGCCGACCGCGCTGCCCTCCAGGGCGGCGCCGATCGCGAACGGCGCGATGTAGGTCTCGCGATCGTCCATGCGACCGCGCATGTACGGGTCGACCGACATCCACGTGTTGCGCACGAGGATGTCCCCCTCGGCGGGTTGCGGCACCTCGGCCTGGACCAGCTCGAAGTCTTGCGGCGCCGGCTCACCGAGCGGGCGCGAGGCGAGCCGGATCTCCCGGCCGATGATCTTGTTCAGCTGTGCGGGCATCGATCTCGAAGCTAGCGGCGCGTCGGCGGCCCGCGCTTGTCGTGCTTCGTAGAGCGGCTCCGAGCAGTTTGCCCACATGGGACAAGCGCCGCCGGCGCCCGTCACGCGCTTCCGCGCTCGTCGCGGAGGACCACGGGCGCCAGGCGCAGCGCGACGCCGAGCTCCTCCCTCCGCGCGAGGATCGGCCGGCCGAGGCGTGCCTCGATCGAGCGCAGCCGGTAGAGCACGGTGCGGTCGTGCACGCCGAGGGCGGCGGCCGCCGCGACCGCGTTCTGTCCGGTCGCGAAGTAGGCGGCGAGCGTGTCGCGGAGGAGCTCGCTGCGCTCGTCGTCCTCCGCCAGCGATCCGAGCTCCCGCAGCACGAACTCGCGGGCCACGGCCGGATCCTGGAGCGTGAGCGCCAGCAGCGCGACGTCGGCATGCCACGTGACCGGGTCGGATCCGTCGCGCGCGATCCGGTACGCGCTCAAGGCCTGCCGGTGCGTCAGGCGGAACCCGTCGGCGCCGTGGCTCGGGTCGCCGATCGCGAGCCGGACGCCCGCCGGCCATTCGAGCCCGCGGACGGCCCGCAGCTCGCCGTCGCCGATCGCGGCCGCGCCCAGCCAGCCCCAGGCCGTGGCGCCGGTGCCGGCGACCGTCAGCAGCGCCAGTCCGGTCGCGTCGCGGATCGCGTTCAACGCACGCTCGGGCTGCTCGCCCCAGGCGACCAACCCGACGTGGTCGCGCTCGAGCTCATAGCCGAGCGGGCCCGCCTCGACCGGCCGGGCGTCGAGCAGATCCCGGACGAGCTGGCGCCGACGCCGCTCGCGATCGCGGACGAGCAGCTCGCGTTCGCGCTCGTAGACCGTCGTCACGCGCGCGGTCATCCAGTCGATGTACGCGAAGAGCCACCGCGAGGTCTCCCGCAGCACGGCGACGCGCAAGTCCGCATCGGCGATCCGCTTGCCCGCGAGCTCGATCGCCTCGTCGAAGATCAGCCGCTGGGTGACGCGGTAGCCGAGCAGGAACGACGCGAGCCGGATGCCGAAACCGGCCGACAAGCGCGCCTCCTCGAGCGCCGGCGCCGGGACCTCGCGGCCGTCCAGGTCGCGGGCACTCGCGAGGCCGTCGTAGATGAAGTGGAGCTGCCGGCGATAGCTCTCGCGATAGACCTCGACGAAGTCGGGATCGTCGTCGCGCACGAAGAACTCGGGCAGCTCGTGACGCATCTGCGCGAGACCGCGCTCCACCATCTCCGGGATGCCGGCGCGCAGCTCTCCGGCCAGCTCGACGAGCGCCGGGTCGAGCGCTACTGGCCCATCGGATGCCATACGGTCTTGAGCTCGAGGAAGCTCGAGATCTCGTACGGGCTCTGCACGTCGCCGCGCCCGAGGACCACGCGCTTGACGTTCTCGGCCGCGGCGCGCTCCAGCTCGGCGTCGCCGCGGTCGAGGTCGAGCGCGTCGACGTCGAGGTGGGAGGCCAGGTGCGGTGCGAGCTCGTCGCGCCGGCCGGTGAGGATGTTCACGACGCCGCCCGGCACGTCGGAGGTCGCGAGCACCTCGGCGAGCTCGATCGCCGCGCGCGGGTGCGTCTCCGACGCCACGACGACCGCGGTGTTGCCGCCCGCGAGCACGGGCGCGAGCCGCGAGACGAGCCCGAGCAGCGCGGGCTCCCCGGGCGCGACGATGCCGACGACGCCGGTCGGCTCGGGCATCGTGAAGTTGAAGTACGGGCCGGCCACCGGGTTCGCGCCGCCGAGCACCTGGGCGAGCTTGTCGGTCCACCCCGCGTACCAGACGACGCGGTCGACGGAGCGCTCGACCTCCTCGCGCCCGTCGCACAGCTCGGCCAGCTCGGCGCCGCGCGCCTCCATCATCTCGGCCACGCGGTAGAGCACCTGCCCGCGGTTGTACGCGGTCATCCCGGCCCACTTGCCGGTCGCGGCGCGCGCGACCCGGACCGCGTCACGGAGGTCCTTGCGCGACGCCTGCGCGATGTTGTGCTCCTCGGCCTCGTAGGTGCGGCCGGACTCCGAACGCGGGAAGGCGCCGCCCAGGTACAGCTTGTACGTCTTCTTGACGGGCACGCGGCTCACGCGCCGTCCTCGTCGAAGCGCAGGTAGGGCTCCAGGCCGTGCAGGCCGCCCTCGCGCCCGAAGCCCGACTCCTTGTAGCCGCCGAACGGCGAGGTCGGGTCGAAGCGGTTGAACGTGTTCGCCCACACCACGCCGGCGCGCAGGCGCTGCGCCATCCAGAGGATCCGCGAGCCCTTCTCCGTCCACACGCCGGCCGACAGCCCATAGGCCGTGTTGTTGGCCTTCTCGAGCGCCTCCTCGGGCGTGCGGAAGCTGAGCACGGAGAGCACGGGGCCGAAGATCTCCTCCTGCGCGATCCGGTGGCTCTGCGCGACACCGGTGAACACGGTCGGCGCGAACCAGTAGCCCTGCTCGGGCAGCCGGCACGGCGGCTGGTAGATCTCGGCGCCCTCCTGCTCGCCGGCGGCGACCAGCTCCTCGATCTTGCGTAGCTGCGCGGCGGAGTTGATCGCGCCGACGTCGGTGTTCTTGTCGAGCGGGTCGCCGACGCGCAGCGTGGTCAGCCGGCGCTTGAGCTTCTCGATCAGCGGCTCCTGGATCGACTCCTGGACGAGCAGCCGCGAGCCGGCGCAGCAGACGTGGCCCTGGTTGAAGTAGATGCCGTTCACGATCCCCTCGACCGCCTGGTCGAGCGGGGCGTCGTCGAACACGATGTTCGCCGCCTTGCCGCCCAGCTCGAGCGTGAGGCGCTTGCCGGTGCCGGCCAGCTCGCGCTGGATCGCCTTGCCGACCTCGGTCGAGCCGGTGAACGCGATCTTGTCGACGTCCGGGTGCTCGACCAGCGCGGCGCCGGTGCGGCCGTCGCCGGTGACGATGTTCACGACGCCGGGGGGCAGCTCCGCCTGGCGCACGACGTCGCAGAACAGCAGCGCGGTCAGCGGCGTCGTCTCGGCCGGCTTGAGCACGACCGTGTTCCCCGCGGCGAGCGCCGGCGCGATCTTCCACGCGAGCATCAGCAGCGGGAAGTTCCAGGGGATGATCTGGCCGGCGACGCCGACGGGGCGCGGGCGGCGGTTCGGGAACGCGTACTCGAGCTTGTCGGCCCAGCCCGCGTAGTAGAAGAAGTGCGCCGCGGCAAGCGGGAGGTCGACGTCGCGCGACTCCTTGATCGGCTTGCCGCCGTTGAGCGACTCCAGCACGGCGAACTCGCGCGCGCGCTCCTGCAGCAGCCGCGCGATCCGGAACAGGTACTTGGCGCGCTCGGCGGGGCGGAGCGCGGACCAGCCGTCCTCGTACGCGCCGCGCGCGGCGGCGACGGCGGCGCCGACGTCCTCGGCGCTCGCCTGGCCGACCCGCGCGAGCGGCTCCTCGGTGGCCGGGGAGATCGTCGTGTAGGACTCGGCGGCGTCGCGCCATGCGCCGCCGACGTACAGGCCGTAGGCGTCGTCGAGCCGCACGATCGCGCGCGACTCGGGTGCGGCGGCGTACTCGAAGCCGCGGAAGGCGAGCGTGGCTGGGGGTGGGTGGGCGGGAATCTCAGTCACGCGTGAAGTACTCCGGGTTCTGGTAGCGGCCGGTCTTCTGCGTCCGGATCTGCATCAGCACGTCGTTGAGCAGCGAGGACGCGCCGAGCCGGAAGCGGTCGGGGGTGAGCCAGTCGGGGCCGAGCGTCTCGTTCACGATCACGAGGTTCTGGATCGCCTGCTTGGCGGTGCGGATCCCGCCCGCGGGCTTCATCCCGACGACGCGGCCGGTCTCGTCGTGCACGTCGCGGATCGCCTCGAGCATGCACAGCAGCACCGGCAGCGTCGCGGCCTTCGGCAGCTTGCCGGTCGAAGTCTTGATGAAGTCGGCGCCGGCGGCCATCGCGAGCAGCGACGCGCGGCGCACGTTGTCGTACGTGCCGAGCTCCCCGGTCTCGAGGATCACCTTCAGGTGGGCGCCGTCGCACGCCTCCTTGACCCGCACGATCTCGTCGTAGACCTTCGCGTAGCGGCCGGAGAGGAACGCCCCGCGGTCGATCACCATGTCGATCTCGTCGGCGCCGAACGCGACCGCCTCCTCGACGTCGCGCAGCTTGACCGCGAGCGGCGACTGGCCGGACGGGAACGCGGTCGCGACCGACGCCACCTTCACGCCGCTCCCGCGCACGCGCTCGACGGCGGCGGGGACGAGGTTGGGGTAGACGCAGATCGCCGCGCAGCTCGGCACCGACGGGTCGGCCGGGTCCGGCTGGATCGCCTTGGCCGCGAGCGCGGCGACCTTCCCGGGCGTGTCGGAGCCCTCGAGCGTGGTGAGGTCCATCATCCGCACCGCGAGCTGGAGCGCCTGGAGCTTGGACTCCTTCTTGATCGAGCGCTTCGCGAGCGACGCCGCGCGCTCCTCCAGCGCCACCTGGTCCACGGCGCCGATGCGGGGGAGCCGCGGCTCGAGCGGCAGCTCGAAGCCGCCGGGAAGGACCTGGGCGCTGCTGACGGTCACGCGTTCTCGACACTAGCGCGTCGGAGAACGCTCCCGTGCTCGGCGTCCGGCTGACCGTGTCGCATTACGCGACGCCGTGTCGGGCAGCCTCCCGCCGAGAACGCTCCGGGATTTACACTTGCGCGGTGTTGCGCCGACGCAGCCTGCCATGGTTGATCGGAGCGCTGGTCGCGGAGGCCGCGCTGGCGCTCTTCGACATCCTCACCGGCGCCAGTGGGTTCGGCCGCACGTGGTACCTGCTGCCGG
>DATHJG010000669.1:0-2765 GCA_035489875.1 Solirubrobacteraceae bacterium
CTCCACGACGCGGACCAGGCCCAGCTCGGTGTCGACGTCGACCACCGCGCGGTGGGCGGAGAACGCGAACTGCAGGTGCGCGTCGCCCTGGCCGCGCTCGTCGAGCGGTTGGGTCGGGTGGTGGTGCCACTCGACGGTCGCCTCCAGCGGCCGGTCGCGGAGCAGCTCGGCGAGGTCGAGGTCGAGGCCGAGGCCGTTGCCGCCGACGTCGGCGCGCAGCTGCTCGAGCTGGTCGCGCACCGCCTCGCAGGCCGCCTTCACGGCGCCGCCGGTGACGTAGGTCTGGCGGGAGGCCGACGTCGAGCCGGCGGAGCCGACGGCCGTGTCGGCCCGCAGCACCTCCACCCGCTCGACCCCCAGCTCGGTGCGCGCGATCTGCGCCTGCACGGTCTGGATGCCCTGCCCGACCTCCACCGCCGCCGTGTGGACCTCGACGAGCGGGCCGTCGGCGTCGGCGGAGAGCCGCACGCGCGCGGTCGAGTAGTCGTCGAACCCCTCGGAGTAGCCGACGTTCTTGAGCGCGACCGCGTAGCCGACCCCGCGGCGCACGCCCTCGCCGTGCGTCGTGTTCGCGACGCCGCCGGGCAGCTCGCGCTGGTCGGGCGGCCCGACCGGCGCCTCCGGCAGCGGGAACGCCTGCACGCGCTCGAGCAGCTCGGCCACCGGAGCGGGCTCGGGGACGACCTGCCCGGTCGGCAGGCGGTCGCCGGGTGCGATCGCGTTGCGGATCCGCAGCGCGACCGGATCCATCCCCAGCGCGGCGGCCAGCTTGTCCATCTGCGCCTCGTAGGCGAACGCGACCTGGACGGCGCCGAACCCGCGCATCGCGCCGCAGGGCGGGTTGTTCGTGTAGACGACGTGGGACGTGAGCGTCGCGTTGGGCACCGCGTAGGGCCCCGCCGCGAAGCACGCCGCGTTCGAGCACACCGCGGTCGAGCTGGACGCGTACGCGCCGCCGTCGAGCACGATCCGCGCGCGCACGAACACGAGCCGGCCGTCGCGGCGCGCGCCGTGCGCGTACTCCATCCGGCACGGGTGCCGGTGGACGTGGCCGAGGAACGACTCCTCGCGGCCGTAGACCATCTTCACCGGCCGGCCGGTCCGCAGGGCGAGCATGCACGCATGGATCTGCATCGACACGTCCTCGCGCCCGCCGAACGCGCCCCCGACGCCGCCGAGCGACAGCCGCACGCGCCCGGGCTCCAACGCGAGGCTGGCGGCGACCTGGTCGCGGTCGACGTGCAGCCACTGCGTGGCGATGTGCAGCTCGACGCCGCCCTCGCCGTCCGGCACGGCGAGCCCGGACTCCGGCCCGAGGAACGCCTGGTCCTGCATCCCGACCTCGTAGACGCCCTCGACCACGACGTCGGCGTCCGCGTCGGGGTCGCCGTGCTCGATCACGACCGTGCGGAGCAGGTTGCCGCCCTCGTGCAGCGGCGGCGCGTCGGGCGCCATCGCGCGCTCGGGATCGGTGAGCGGCTCGCGCACGTCGTAGGCGACCGCGATCGCGTCCGCCGCCCGGCGCGCCGTCTCGGGATGGTCGGCGGCGACGATCGCGACCGGCTCGCCCTGGTAGCGCACGTCGCTCCACGCGAGCACCGGTTGGTCGGCGTGCTCGAGCCCGTAGGTCTTGCGGCCGGGGACGTCCGCGTGGGTGAGCACCGCGCGGACGCCGGGAAGCGCGAGCGCCGCGGCGGTGTCGAGCGAGGCGATCCGGGCGCGCGGGTGCGGGCTGCGCAGCGTCGCGCCCCACAGCATGCCGTCGCGGCGCATGTCGGAGGAGTACTCGAACTCGCCGCGCACCTTGGAGGCGCCGTCCGCGCGCGGCGGGCTGGTGCCGATCACGCCCGTGCGCGTGACGACGGGCGCGGTCATGGCGTTCCCGCGAGCCGCGCGGCGGCGAGCTGGACCGCGTCGACGATCTTCGCGTAGCCGGTGCAGCGGCAGACGTTCCCGGCGAGCGCCTCGCGGATGTCGGCCTCGGCCGGGCGGGGATCGCGCCGCAGCAGGTCGTGGCTCGCGACGACGAGCCCCGGCGTGCAGAAGCCGCACTGCACGGCGCCGGTGTCGATGAACGCCTGCTGGATCTCGTGCAGGTCCGCGCCGGGCGCAAGTCCCTCGACGGTCACGACGTCGCGGCCGTCGGCCTGGGCGGCGAGCACGAGGCAGGCGCACACGAGCGTGCCGTCGAGGTAGACCGAGCACGATCCGCACTCGCCCTGCTCGCACGCGTTCTTCGATCCCGGCAGGCCGAGCCGCTCGCGCAGCGCGTAGAGCAGGCTCTCGCCGCCCCAGGCGCCGTCGATCTCGCGCGGCTCGCCGTTGACGGTGAGCTTCACGGCCGCCCCAACTCGGTCCACGCCCAGGTCAGCGTGCGGCGCGCCATCACGCCGACCGCGTGGCGGCGGTAGTCCGCGGTGCCGCGGACGTCGTCGATCGGGCGCGCGGCCTGGCCGGCCAGCTCGCCGAACCGCTGCAGTGCCGCGTCGGGGAGCGGGGCGCGGCTCGCCCAGTGGTCGTGCTCGTCGAGCACGCCGGCGATGAACGCGTCGGCGTCAGGGGCGGGCAGCGGCGTCGGCCCGGCGGAGCCGATGCAGGTCGCGACGCGCCGCTCCTCCGGCCACAGCGCGAGGCTCACCGAGCAGACGGCGATCACCATCGCGTTGCGCGTGCCGACCTTGGCGAACTGCTGCGGCCCGGCGGCCGGCGGGAGCACGAACGCCGTGATCAGCTCGTCGGGGGCGAGCGCCGTGCGCTTGGGCCCG
>DATHJG010000670.1:0-3303 GCA_035489875.1 Solirubrobacteraceae bacterium
ACCGCGCGCACGCTCACGAACGCGTTCGAGCGCGCGATGGCCGAGGCAGGCGGCTCGGCGTCGGTCTGGCAGGTGCTCGTGCTCGTGCGGTCCCAGCAGTGGGGCACGCAGTCCGAGATGGCGGAGGCGATGGGCATCACCCCCGCCACGCTCACCCATCACCTCAACGCGATGGAGGAGCAAGGGCTCGTGCGGCGCTGGCGCGAGTCGAGCAACCGCCGCGTGCAGCGCGTGGAGCTGACCGACGCGGGCATCGCGATGTTCGACCAGCTGCGCGATGCGGCGCTGAAGCACGACCAGCGCCTGCGGTCGTCGCTCACCGACGACGAGATCGCGCAGCTCGCGGAGCTGCTGGACAAGCTGCAGGCCGGGCTCGAGCCTTCATCGGGCGCCCGACACGCGCCCTGAGATCGTGATCGCGGCCTCGTGCAGCGTGGACGCGACGTCCAGCGCGACCAGCCGGGTGCCGTCCGGATTCAGCGCGAGCGCGCGGATCGCCGGCGTGCGCAGGACGGCCGTCTCCCCGCCCGCCCACACGGCGGCGCCGTCCGCCCGCGCCCAGGCCACGACCGGCGCGGCGGCGGCGGCCGCGATCGCGCCCTGCGCGCCGGCCCCCACCCGGACTCTGCGGGCGTAGCGCGGGCCGCGCCAGACGCCGACCGCGCCGTCGAGGTCCACCAGCGCCAGGAGGCGGCCCGCGTCGCCCAGCGCGAGGCCGATCACCGGGCCTACGTCGAGCCTGAACTCCTTGCCGCCCGCCCACACGCACGCGCCCGCATCGGCGTCGGCGGCGATCGCGCCGGCCTCGACCGCGACGTGGCGCGGCGCGTCCGCGACCCCGTGCCACAACGACCGGCACGGCGTCCGCGTCCGGCCGTCGAGCAGCGTCAGCCAGGCCATCGGACCGGGGACGCTCGACGCCCCGGCGCCGGCGGGGCGCACCGGCCGCCGCTCGCCGGCCACCGCGAGCGCCTCGCCGTCCGCGTCCCACGCGGCCGCGGTCAGATCCAGATCCTTCGCTCCGCCTGCGACCGCCGGCCGCGGGTCCGCGAGCCCCGCCCAGACGGCGGCGGGCAGCTCGAGCCGCTCGGTGCCGGCGAGCAGCGCGTCACCGCTCGCACTGAACCGCAGCGCGCCGTCGAGCGCGCGCGGCGCGGTCAGCACCGCCGCGCCGTCGAGCACGACGAACCGCCGCTCGGCCGCGGCCCAGCGGCCCTCCGGCCCGCACGCGACCCGCTCGCCGCGAACGCCGGCGACACTGCGCACCGGCGTTACGGACAGCGTGTCAGTCATTTGCCAACACTACGTGGCCGGTGAGAGGCCGTGCCACTCCTGTCCGCTTTACGCCCGCGACACATCGCCGGGCGGCGCCGCAGCTGGCGCGCGCGCCCACCTCCGAGAAAGGAACGTACATGCGCGCATGCCACCGGCGGGTCCTGACGACGATCGCGCTCGCGCTGTCGCTGCAGGCGACCCAGGCGAGCGCGGGCGGGCGGCCGCACTAGCCGCAGCGCGCGCTGGACATCCTGATCACCAACGACGACGGCTGGATCGGCCCGGGTGGGGCGAGCACGCCATTGGTCGTCGCGCTCCGGGACGCGCTGGTCGCCGACGGCCATCGCCTGACGGTGGTGGCGCCCGCGACCGACCAGAGCGGCATGGGACGCCCTCGGCCGCGGCTACGTCAGCATCACGCCGATCGACGCCGACCGGACCGCCGGCTTCGGCGGGTTCGGCGGGTTCGGCTGGCTCGTCCGGTGATGACGCGCTACTCGAGCGGCTGCGCCGGGTAGCCGTGCTCCTGCATCGCCGTGAGCACGCGCTCCGCGTGCTCACGGCCGCGCGTCTCGAGCACGAGCTCCACCGCCGTCTCGCGCACGTGCAGGTCGAGGCCCTCGCGGACGTGGGAGACGTCGACGACGTTGCCGCCGGCCTCGGCGACGCAGGTGAGCAGGCCTGCGAGCGCGCCCGGCCGGTCGGGGACGCGCGTGAGCACGATCAGCCGGCGGCCGGCCAGCGTCTCGTGCCGGCGCGCGATCGAGAGCAGCAGGCCGGGGTCGACGTTCCCGCCCGAGAGCACGGCGACGGTCGTCCCGCGCGGCGCGGCCGCGACCTGCCCGCCGAGCAGCGCCGCGACGCCGACGGCGCCCGCGCCCTCGACGACGAGCTTGCAGCGCTCCATCAGCACGAACATCGCCTCGGCCGCGTCCTCGTCGTCGACCACCGCCATGCCGTCCAACCACTCCCCGAGCAACGCGAGCGTCAGGTCGCCCGGGCGCTTGACCGCGATCCCGTCGGCGATCGTCAGCGCCGACTCCGCGGGGATCGGCCGCCCGGCGTCGAGCGACGCGGGGTACGGCGCGCACGCCGCGACCTGCACGCCGATGACCTCGACGTCCGGCCGCGCCGACTTCACGGCGATCGCGATGCCCGCGGCCAGCCCACCGCCGCCGACCGGGACGACGACGCGCGCGAGGTCCGGCACGTCCTCGAGCAGCTCCAGCCCGAGCGACCCCTGTCCGGCCACGATGTCGGGGTCGTCGAACGGGTGCACGAACGCGAGGCCGCCCTCGCGGGCACGCTCCTGCGCGGCGGCGAGGCACTCGTCGAGCGACGCGCCGCCGACGTGCACGATCGCGCCCTGGCCGCGCGCCGCCTCCGCCTTCGCGATCGGCGCGTCGGCGGGGACGAACACCTCGCAGCGCACCCCGCGCGCCGCCGCCGCGGCGGCGAGCCCCTGCGCGTGGTTGCCCGCCGACGCCGCGACGACGCCGTTCGCGCAGCCCGCCTCGCCCAGCGCCGCCAGCTTCGCCGACGCGCCGCGGACCTTGAACGAGCCGGTGCGCTGGAGATTCTCCGCCTTCAGCGCGACGGTCCCCCCCGCCCGCTCGGAGATCGTCCGCGTGGAGAGCACCGGCGTGCGCCGGGCGACCCGCTCGACCTCCGCGCGAGCCGCCTCGATCCGCGCGGCGGAGACCGACTCAGTTGGGGACGGCGAGGACGGCATCGATCTCGACCTCGGCGCCGAGCGGCAGCGCCGCGACGCCGATGGTGCTCCGCGCCGGCGGCGCGTCGCCGAAGTAGCCGCCGTACGCCTCGTTCACGGACTTGAACGTCGCGATGTCGGTCACGTAGATGCCGCAGCGCACTGCATCCTCGAGCGACGCGCCGGCCGCGGCGGCGACGATCGCGAGGTTGTCGAGGCAGCGCTTGGTCTGCGCGCCGATGTCGCCCTCCACCAGCGATCCGGTTGCCGGATCGATGGGCGTCTGGCCCGACAGGAAGACCAGCCCGCCGGCCTTG
>DATHJG010000671.1:0-9923 GCA_035489875.1 Solirubrobacteraceae bacterium
GAAGGCCGGCGCGTCCGGCTACGTGCTCAAGCGCGAGGTCGACCAGGCGCTGCTGAACGCGATCCGCGCCGTGCACCGCGGCGACGCGTTCCTCACCAACGCCGTCGAGCGGTCACTGATCCGCGACTGGATGTCCTCCGACGCCGAGGGGCCGGACGAGCCGCTCTCACCGCGCGAGCAGGAAGTGCTCGGCGATCAGCTTGAGCACTTCCTGCTCGCGCGGGGAGAGCGGCTCGTCCGGCCCCTCGGCGTCGTCGGACATCCAGTCGCGGATCAGCGACCGCTCGACGGCGTTGGTGAGGAACGCGTCGCCGCGGTGCACGGCGCGGATCGCGTTCAGCAGCGCCTGGTCGACCTCGCGCTTGAGCACGTAGCCGGACGCGCCGGCCTTCAAGGCGTCGAACACATAGCGCTCGTCGTCGTGCATCGACAGCGCGAGCACCTGCGTGCCGGGAAGGTGCGCCCGGATCTGGCGCGCCGCTTGCAGCCCGGTCATGCGCGGCATGGAGACGTCCATGACGCACAGGTCGGGCTTCGTCTGCAGCGCCTGCTCGAAGGCGTCGACGCCGTCCTCGGCCTCGGCCACCACCTCCATGTCGGGCTGGCGCTCTATCAGCAGCTTCAAGCCGCCTCGCACGATGCCGTGGTCGTCGGCGATCAGGATCCTCATGTCACTCCCATGGTCAGCTCGATGGTGGTGCCGGCGCCCGGCTCGGTGCGAACGTCGAGGCTTCCGCCCACGAGCATCGCGCGCTCGCGCATGCCGCTCAGGCCCAGTCCGCCGGGGCGGCCGCGGGCGTGCCCGTTGACGACGCGGCCGGCGGACTCGGCGAACCCGCCGCCGTCGTCGCGCACGCGGAGCAGCGTGCGCCCGACGAACGACAGCTCGACGTCGACATCGCGCGCGCCGGCGTGCTTGGCGATGTTGGAGAGGCTCTCCTGGGTCACGCGGAAGATCACGAGCTGCTCCTCGTCGGACAGCATCGGGAGCTGCCCGTGGTGGTGGAAGCGCACCTGCATGCCGGTGCGCTGGCCGAAGTCCGAGACCTGCGACGCGAGCGCCGCGATCAGGCCGTGGTCGTCGAGCGCGGTAGGCCGTAGCTGGCGGGCGAGCGCGAGCAGCTCGTCCATCGCCCGGGTCACCAGCTCCTGCGTCTCCTGCAGCTCGGAGCGCAGGCCCCAGGGCGCGTCGCCGATCGTGGCCGAGAGGCGCAACAGGATCGCGGTGAGCGCCTGGTTGACCTCGTCGTGCAGGTCCTGCGCGATGCGGCCCCGCTCCTGCTCCTGCGCGCGCAGCACGGCGCGGCCGGACTCGCGGCGCTCGTCCTCCAGCCGCGTGAGCATGCGGTTGAACGCGTCGGTCAGGTCGTGCAGCTCGCGCGCGGCGCGGCGCGGGGTCGTGGCGCGCATGCCCGGACGCGCGAGGTCGACGGCGGTCATCGCCTTCACGAGCCGGTCCATCGGCTCCAACCGTGCGCGCAGCAGCAGCGAGTTGAGCAGGATCGCGCTCGTGACCGTGAGGCCGAGCACAAGCAGGCCGTCGCCGCTCGTGGCGTCGGGGAGCTTGTCGCGCGCAACGATCGCGGCGACCAGAGCCGTGACGCCGACCAGGAGGGCGTTGACGGCGAGGACCTGCGTGAGGAGGGTGCTACGGCGCATCGGAACGGTGCCCTCCTCATCGGCAGAATGTGCCGAAAGGCTTATGCGGGTAGGACCCCATGCAGGGCTATACTTCGTGAAGTATTGAAACCCGACCGAGTTCAAGAGGAATAGAAATGAGCCCGTCCGGAGCCGAGGTCATCCGGCAGATCAAGCAGCAGGTCCAGGAGGTCGACCCGGCCGAGGTCTCCGAGCACCTCGGCAACGGCGTGACCCTGGTCGACGTGCGCGAGTCTGAGGAGTGGGACCGCGGGCACATCCCGGGCGCGGTGCACGTGCCGCGCGGCTACCTGGAGTCGCGCATCGACGGCGCCGTCTCCGACCGCGACGCGCCGGTCGTCCTCTACTGCGCCTCGGGCCAGCGCTCGGCGCTCGCCGCGCACACGCTGACCGAGCTGCTCGGGTACACCAACGTGCGCTCGATGACCGGCGGCATCACGCTGTGGAAGGACCGCGGCTACAAGGTCGAGGTCCCGAAGGTGCTCACCGCCGAGCAGAAGGAGCGCTACGGCCGTCACATCCTGCTCCCGGAGGTCGGAGCCGAGGGCCAGGCCAAGCTGCTCGACGCGAAGGTGCTGCTGCTCGGCGCCGGCGGACTGGGCGCCCCGACCGCGCTCTACCTCGCCGCGGCCGGCGTGGGGACGCTCGGGATCGTCGACGACGACGACGTCGACCTCTCCAACCTCCAGCGCCAGGTGATCCACTCGACGAAGACGATCGGCACGCCGAAGGTGGATTCCGCGGAGGCGACGATCAACGCGCTCAACCCGGACGTCGAGGTCGTCAAGTACCCGGTGCGCCTCGACGCGTCGAACATCATGGAGATCATCGACGGCTACGACGTGATCGTCGACGGCGTCGACAACTTCCCGACGCGCTACCTGCTCAACGACGCGACGGTGCGGCTCGGCATCCCGGTCGTGTCGGCGTCGATCCTCGGCTTCGACGGCCAGCTCTCGGTCTTCGCCCCGCACGACGGGCCGTGCTACCGCTGCCTGTACCCGGTGCCGCCGCCGGCCGAGCTGGCGCCGTCCTGCGGCGCCAACGGCGTCCTCGGCGTGCTGCCGGGCACGATGGGGATGCTGCAGGCGACCGAGGTCGTCAAGCTCGTGACCGGCATCGGCGAGCCGCTGATCGGCCGGCTGCTGCTGTACGAGGCGCTCGGCGCCACGTTCACGGAGCTCAAGGTCCGGCGCGACCCGGAGTGCCCGATCTGCTCGCGCGACCCGCTCGAGATCACCGACGCGGAGATGGGCGTCTTCCCGGACTACGAGGCGTTCTGCGCCGCCGCCGGCTAGCCTGCCCCGCCTCTATGGCACTGATCAAGATCCCACCCGTGCTGCGCGCATCCGTGGGCGGCGAGAAGGAGGTGACGGCGGACGGCGACGACGTCGGCGCCGTCCTCCGCTCGCTCGCCGAGCAGCATCCCGACACTGCATCCCAGCTCTTCGGCGCCGACGGCGCCCTGAACCGCTACGTGAACGTCTACCTCAACGACGAGGACGTGCGCGTGCTCGACGGCCTCGCGACGACGGTCGGCGAGCGCGACGTGCTCGTCATCCTGCCCGCGATGGCAGGCGGGCGCTGAACGCAGGTTCGTTCGAAGTCCGGACGTTGATTGCTGTGTTTCGGTGAAGGTTCGTTCGAACCCTTGACAAAGGGGGTGCGGACGGATGAGGATGACGACCGTATGAGGGAGCGGTCCGAGGGCTCGTTGGCGTCGCTGCGCCGGCTCAACCGGCGGCGCGTGATCAACGCGCTCCGACAGCACGGCATGGTCAGCCGCGCCGAGATCGCACGCCGCACCGGCCTCTCGCGCTCGACCGTCTCCAGCCTGGTGACCGAGCTCCAGTCCGACGGGCTCGTCGTCGAGCGGGAGGAGACCGGCGCCGCGCACGGCGAGCAGGGCGGGCGCCCGCCGATCCTGCTCTCGTTCGACGCCTCGGCGGGCGCGGCCCTGGGGATCGACTTCGGGCACAGCCACGTGCGGGTCGCCGTCAGCGACCTCTCCTCCACGATCCTCGCCGAGCGCGCGGAGCCGCTCGACACCGACCACGCGGCCCAGGAGGGCCTGGACGTGGCGATCGACCTGGTCGAGGAGGCGCTCGCCGAGGCCGGCGTCGAACGCTCGCGCCTGATCGGCGCGGGCCTCGGCCTCCCCGGCCCGATCGACCAGGCCGACGGCGTGATCGGATCCTCGGCGATCCTGCCCGGCTGGGTCGGCGTCGCCGCGGCCGAGGAGATGCGCGGCCGGCTCGACGTCCCGGTCGTCGTCGACAACGACGCCAACCTCGGCGCGCTGGCCGAGCTCACGCACGGCGCCGGCCGTGGCGCGACCGACCTCGTCTACCTCAAGCTCTCCTCCGGCATCGGCGCCGGGCTGATCCTCGGCGGCCGCCTGTACCGCGGCTGGGGCGGGATGGCCGGCGAGCTCGGGCACGTGCTGGTCGACCCCGAGGGCGCGGTCTGCCGGTGCGGCAACCGCGGCTGCCTGGAGACCGCGGCGTCCACCGGCGCGCTGATCGACATGCTGCGCCGGAGCCACGGCGACCTGACCGTCGGCGAGATGCTCGCGCTCGCGCACGACGGCGACCTCGGCTGCCGGCGCGTGATCGCCGACGCCGGCCGGGTCGTCGGCAGCGCCGCGGCGTTCATGTTCAACGTGCTCAACCCGCAGCGGCTCGTCGTGGGCGGCGACCTCGCCGCCGCCGGGGACCTGCTGCTCGACGGCGTGCGCAGCTCCGTGCGCCTCGCGGCGCTGCCCGCCGCCGCCGACGCCGCGCGCGTGGTGGCCGGCGTGCTCGGCGAGCGCGCGCAGGTGCTCGGCGCGCTCGCGCTCGCGGTCGGCGAGGCCGACGCGGCGCTCGATCTTCCCGCATCAATCAACCCATCGATTCCCGGAGGGGGAGTTCCATGAAGAAGGGAGCCGTCTGGTTCGTCGCTGCAGCGATCGCGGCGAGCCTCGGAGTCGCCGGTTGCGGCGACGACAACAACAGCAGCAGCGGCGGCGGTGGCAGCTCCACCGCGGGCTCGGGCGGCGGGGACGTCGGCAAGGTCGCCGTCCTCCTGCCCGACTCGAAGTCGTCGGTGCGCTGGGAGACCGTCGACCGGCCGTCGCTGAAGGCCGCGTTCGACGCGGCCGGCGTCGAGGCAATCATCCAGAACGCCGAGGGCGACAAGGCCACACAGCAGCAGCAGGCCGAGCAGGCGATCACGAACGGCGCCAAGGTGATCCTGCTGGTGAACCTCGACTCCGGCTCGGGCGCCGCGATCTCGGCGAACGCCGCGTCGCAGGGCGTCAAGGTCATCGACTACGACCGGCTGACGCTCGGCTCCGACACGACCGACTACTACGTCTCGTTCAACAACGAGAAGGTCGGCCAGCTCCAGGGCCAGGGCCTCGTCGACTGCGAGGGCGACAAGCAGGGCGCGCGGATCGCCGTGCTGAACGGCTCGCCCACCGACAACAACGCGACGCTGTTCAAGAAGGGCTACGACTCGGTCATCAACCCCCTGTTCGACTCGGGTCAGTGGAAGGAGCTCGACGACCAGTCCGTGCCGGACTGGGACAACCAGAAGGCGCTGACGATCTTCGAGCAGATCCTCGAGAAGAACGGCAACAAGGTCGACGGCGTGCTCGCGGCCAACGACGGGCTCGCCAACGCGGCGATCTCGGCGCTCAAGCAGCGCAAGCTCCCGCAGGTCCCCGTGACCGGCCAGGACGCGACGCTGGAGGGCATCCAGAACATCGTCAACGGCGATCAGTGCATGACCGTCTACAAGGCGATCAAGAAGGAGGCCGACGCGGCCGCGGAGCTGGCGATCGCGCTGGCGAAGGGCGAGAAGCCCACCGCCACGACGACGCCGGTCAACAACGAGACCAAGGACGTGCCGTCGGTCCTGCTGGACCCGGTGCCCGTCACCAAGGACAACATCGGCGACTACACCGGCGAGCCGGACTTCCCCAAGGTGGAGGAGATCTGCGCCGGCAAGGTGGCCGCCAAGTGCACGGAGCTCGGCCTGCAGTAGAGAATGGACCTGTGGGGCGTCCCGCCCGGGACGCCCCGGGTCCGCTCTCGGCCGAGAGGAGCTGTCAAACGTGACCGACACACCGGTCCTGGAACTGCAGGGAGTCTCGAAGAGCTTCGGTGCGGTCCAGGCGCTGTTCGAGGTCGACTTCCACGTCTCATCCGGCGAGGTCATGGCCCTCGTCGGGGACAACGGCGCTGGCAAGTCGACGCTGATCAAGTCCATCGCCGGCATCCACCCGATCGACAGCGGAGAGATCCGCTTCGAGGGTCAGCCCGTGAGCATCCACGGGCCCAAGGACGCCGCGCGCCTGGGCATCGAGGTCGTCTACCAGGACCTCGCGCTCGCCGACAACCTGGACGTCGTCCAGAACATGTACCTGGGTCGCGAGCTCGTCGACGACGCTCGCCGCCTGGACGAGACGACGATGGAGGCCAAGGCGCGCGAGACGCTGCGCGGCCTCTCCGTCACGACGATCAGCACGGTGCGCCAGATCGTCGCCGGGCTGTCCGGCGGCCAGCGGCAGTCCGTCGCGGTCGCCAAGGCCGTGATGTGGAACTCCAAGGTCGTCATCCTCGACGAGCCCACCGCGGCGCTCGGCGTGGCTCAGACGCACCAGGTGCTCGAGCTGGTCAAGCGGCTCGGCGACCAGGGACTCGCGGTGATCCTGATCTCGCACAACCTGCAGGACGTGTTCGAGGTGGCTGACTCGATCACGGTCCTGAGGCTCGGCCAGAACGTGGCCGAGTACAAGCGCAGGGAGACCAACCAGCAGCAGGTGGTCGAGGCGATCACCGCCGGCAAGCTGTCGAAGGTGCCCGGGCAGGAGGCGGTGGCATGACCGTCGTCAGCGAGCCGCCCGTCCCGAGCGAGGGACCGGCGCGAGAGACCGTCGCCGCGTACGCGCGACGCTGGTGGACCGACGTCAAGGCCGGCGATCTCGGGTCGCTGCCGATCGTGGTCGGCCTGGTCATCATCGCGATCGTCTTCCAGATCCAGAACGACCGCTTCCTCACCGCGTCGAACTTCGTCAACCTGATCGTCCAGACCGCTCCCTACGCGGTCATCGCGATGGGGGTGACGTTCGCCCTGCTGCTCGGGGAGATCGACCTCTCGATCGGCTTCGTCTCCGGCGTCGGCGGCGTGTTGATCGCGCTGCTGCTCGCGCCGGACGGCAACGAGATGGCGACCGCGCCGGCGATGGTGCTCTGCCTGCTCGCGGGCGTCGGCATCGGCGTGCTGCACGGCCTGATCATCACGAAGGTCGGGGTGCCGTCGTTCGTCGTGACGCTCGCGGGCCTGCTGGCCTGGAACGGCGTCGTGCTGCTGCTGATCGGCAGCCGCGGCACCGTGATCCTGCAGAACGACTTCGTGATCGGCCTCGCCAACGACTTCATGGCGCCAGGGCTCGCGTGGATCCTGATGGTGGCCTGCGTCGCCCTGTACGCGGCGTTGCAGCTCGTGCGGCTGCGCACACGCGAGAAGGCGGGACTCGCCAACGACCCGCTCCTGATCGTCGGGCTGCGGGTCGCCGGGCTCGCGATCGTGCTGGCGATCGTCGTCGCGGTCGCGAACGAGGACCGCGGGATCCCGTACGTCGGCCTCGTCGTCGGCGGGCTGTTCATCTTCTGGACCTACATCCTCAACCGCACCCGCTTCGGCCGTCACATCTACGCGGTCGGCGGCAACCAGGAGGCGTCGCGGCGCGCCGGCATCAACGTCGACCGGGTCAAGATCGCGTGCTTCGCGATCGTCTCCCTGATGGCGGTGCTGGGCGGCATCATCCTCGCCTCGCGCCTGCGCTCGGTCGACACGAACACGGGCGGCGGCCAGGCGCTGCTGTACCCGATCGCGGCGGCCGTGATCGGCGGCACCTCGCTGTTCGGCGGGCGCGGCACGATGAAGGCGGCGCTGCTCGGCGCGCTCGTGATGATCTCGATCGACAACGGCCTCGGGCTGCTCGGGCTGTCGTCCGGCACGAAGTTCGTCGTGACCGGCGGCGTGCTCCTGCTCGCCGTCACCGTCGACTCGATCTCGCGCCGCGGGCGCGCGCAATCCGGACGAGCATGACGCTGCGCCTCGGGCTGCTCTCCACGGCGAACATCAACCTCAAGCTCCTCGGCGGCGCCCGCGCCGCCGAGGGGGTCGAGGTGGTGGCCGTGGCGAGCCGCGAGGCGCAGCGGGCCGAGGCGTTCGCGGCCGAGCACGGGCTCGGCCGCGCGCACGGCAGCTACGAGGCGCTGCTCGCCGATCCGGACGTCGACGCGGTCTACGTGCCGCTGCCGAACTCCCTCCACGTGCCGTGGTCGATCAGGGCGTTGGAGGCCGGCAAGCACGTGCTGTGCGAGAAGCCGATGACGCGCCGGCCGGAGGAGGCGCAGGCGGCGTTCGACGCGGCCGACCGCGCCGGCCGCGTGCTCGCCGAGGGGTTCATGTGGCGCCACCACGAGCAGGCGCGGCGGCTGCGCGAGCTGGTGCGCGACCGCGTCGTCGGCAACGTGCGGCTGGTGCGCGCGGCGTTCTCGTTCTTCGCCCTGGACCGGGTCGGCGACCTGCGCCTGCAGAAGGCGCTCGACGGCGGCGGGCTGATGGACGTGGGCTGCTACTGCGTGAGCGCGATGCGGCTGCTGGCCGGCGAGCCGGAGCGGGTGTCCGCCCGGCAGGTGATCGGCGTCGACGGCGTCGACGTGCGCTTCGCAGGCTCGCTGTCGTTCGCCGGCGGCGTGCTGGGCTCGTTCGACTGCGGGCTCGACATGGTCGACCGGGCCGAGCTCGAGGTGATCGGCGACGCCGGCTCGCTCTTCCTGCCCGATCCGTGGCACTCGCGCGAGCCGCGGATCGAGGTGCGGCGGCCGGGCGGGACCGAGGTGATCGAGATCCCGCACAAGGATCCTTACGCGTGCGAGCTGGACGACTTCGCGGCGGCGGTGCGCGGCGAGCGGCCGCATCCGTTCGGGCGCGAGGACGCGGTCGGGCAGGCGCGGACGATCGCGGCGCTGTACCGGTCGGCGGAGTTCGGCGCCGAGGCGGTCCCGTGAGGGACGCGTTCCGGGGCCGCGGCCAGTAGCGTCCTGCGCCGAGATGAACGGAGACCTGCGGCCGCTCGGGATCGGGGAGATCCTCGACGCCGGCATCAAGCTGTTCCTGCGCCACTGGCGCACGCTGGTGATCAGCGTGGTCGGGCTGATCCTGCCGGTGCAGATCCTGTCCGCGCTCGTCACCGCGTCGGTCGCGCCCGAGCAGTTCGACCTGACGTCGACCGACAGCGGCGTTCAGGAGGGGGAGGAGGCCGAGTTCCTGATCGGGCAGGGCGTGATCGCGCTGCTCTCGGTGATCTCCGTCCTGCTCGCGACCGCGGTCTGCTTCAAGGCGGTCGCCGACGCCTACCTCGGCGTCGAGCCCGAGTGGCGGCGCTCGCTCCGGTTCGCCGTGCGGCGGCTCGGCGGGCTGCTCGGGGTCGCGATCGTCGGCGGGATCCTGGTCGCCCTCGCGACGATCGCGCTGATCGTTCCCGGGATCTGGCTGTTCGTCTCCTTCTCCGTCGCGGTGCCGGCGATGCTGCTCGAGCGGATCGGGCCGATCGACGCGCTGCGCCGCTCGTTCCGGCTGGTGCGCGGGCGGTGGCGGTCGACCGCGGGTGTGCTGGTCGTCGGGTACCTGCTGATCGGCATCATCGGCGCGCTCGTGTCCGGGGTGATCATGATCGTCCCGAGCGTCGTGGCGGAGAACAACACGCTTGTGGGTGCGCTCGGCGCGGTCGTCGGCGGGACCGTCGGCTCCGTGCTCACCACGCCCTACTCGGCGGCGGTCGTCACGCTGCTGTACTTCGACCTGCGGGTGCGCAAGGAGGGGCTCGACCTGCAGCTGATCGCCGAGGGCGCGGGCGTCGAGCGCGACCCGGACGCCCCGCTCCCGCCGCCGCTCGTCGCCGACGAGTACACGCCGGAGGAGCGCGCCCAGGCGCCGTACTGGCCGCCGCCGCCCGGTTGGCGGCCGGCGCCGGCGCCCGCGCCGGCAGCCGCGTGGCAGGAGCCGGACCGGACGCGCGAGCCGCCGCCGTGGCGCCCGGCGCCCGAGCAGTCCGCGCCGTCCGGCTGGCTGCCGCCGCGGGCGGGCGGTGCGGCTGAGGAGTCGTCCGGCGGCGACGCGTCCGACGGGTCGAGGTCGTCCGGGGAGTGAAGCGAGCGGCGTGGATCGTCGCGGTCGTCGCGGCGCTGCTGCTCGTTCCCGCGGCG
>DATHJG010000672.1:0-5739 GCA_035489875.1 Solirubrobacteraceae bacterium
CGCGACCGCCCAGGCGGGCGCGTTCGGCCCGAGCAGGCCGACGGCGTCGCCCGGGCCGATCCCCTCGGCGGCCAGGCCCGACGCGGTGCGCCGGACCTGGTCGTCGAGCTCTGCGTACGTGGTGACGGCGCCGGTGGCGCCGTCGACCAGGGCCGGCTTGTCGCCCCGGGCCGCCGCACCCCCGACGACGTACTCCGTCAGCGAAACCGGCGGGACATCGACGTCCGCGTAAGGACTCCGAAGGACGGTCATGGCGCGACTCTAGCCCGCCGGGCGGGCGGGCGGCCCCGGGAGGCCGCCCGCCGCGACGGTCACGGCTCGGGCGTGGGAACCGCGCCCGCGTCGAGCGCCTCCTCCTCCGCCTCCTCGTTCTCGGTCGTTGGGCCGGCTGCCGATGATCACCTCGTGCCGCGGATCGGGCATCGCAGCGGCTCGTCGTCGGGGAGAGCTCGACGTCGGCGACCCGACGCCGTAGAACGCCGACTGGCCGTGCCCGCCGGCGCGTTACGAGCCGGTGATCGTCAGCCGGCGGTGGGCGGCGGCGGGGTCGAGACGACGAACAGCTGCTCGCTCGGCGGCTCGCCCGCGGCGTCGAACGTGCCCAGCGACTCCAGCTCCACCCCGAGCACGATGTGGCGCACGGAGACCGCGAGGTACTCGTGGCGCTCGGCCGGGCGGTTCTCGCCGCGAAAGGAGAGCTGGGCGTCGGTGACCGGCAGGAAGTCCGAGTCGTGGGAGTTGAGGAAGTCGGTCATGCGCGACCGGTATCCCTCGCTGGGTAGCTGGAGCGTGCCCTCGATGAGGTGGCGCTCGGTCTCTAGGCGTACGCGGAGACGACGAAAATGCATACACGGAGTATCGGGCACGGCGCGATTGGGCTATAGGGTGCGTGACCAGCGATGACGGGGATCGACGGCGCCATGCGGCCCTGGCTGGAGCGGATCGTCCAGGACATCGGGCCGCTCGAGCTCTACGACGCGCACACGCACATCGGGCAGAACGACCCGGACGGCTTCGCGCAGACGCCGGCGGAGCTGATCGCCGCCCTGGCGCCGGCGGGCGCCCGAGGCGTCGTGTTCCCGATGCACGAGCCGGACGGCTACGGGGCCGCCAACGACGCGGTGCTCGCGGCGGCCGACGCCCACCCGGATCGGCTCGTCGCGTTCTGCCGCGTGAGCCCGCACGACGGAGCGCTCCCCGAGGCCCGCCGGGCGCTCGACGCCGGCGCGCGCGGGATCAAGCTGCACCCGCGCGCCGAGCAGTTCGGGATGGACGAGCCGGTCGTCGCCGAGCTCGTGGCGCTCGCGCACGAGCGCCGCGTCCCGGTCCTCATCCACGCCGGACGCGGGATCCCGGCGCTCGGGCAGAACACGGTGCGGCTCGCCGAGCGCTACCCCGACGCGCGCCTGATCCTCGCCCACGCGGCGATCTCGGACCTCGCGTGGCTGTGGCGCCTGCTGCCCGACCACCCGAACGTGCTGATCGACACGTCGTGGTGGAACCCGGTCGACCTGGTCGCGCTGTTCGCGCTGGCGCCGCCGGCGAGCGTGGTATGGGGGAGCGACTCGCCGTATGGCCAGCCGATCGCCGGGGCGGTGTTCGCGTTGCGCTGCGCGCTGCAGGCCGGCTTGACGCCGGCGCAGGTGCGCGGCGTCGCGGGAGGCACGCTCGCGCGCGTACTGGAGGGGAGCGCGCCCGCCGACCTCGGGCCTGCGCCGGGGCAGCCGCCGGCGCTCGACCTCCTGCTCGAGCGCGTCGTCGCCAACCTGTGCACCGCGTTCGGGCGCCTGTCCGGCGAGGCCGACCCGACCGAGTCGATCGGCCTCGCGCGGCTCTGCTGCGCGGTCGGGACCGACGGACCGCTCGACGACGTGTTCGCCGCCGTGTTGCAGGCGCTCGACCGCTACGAGGCCGAGCTCGCCCCGCCGGCGCCGGGCCGGCGCTTCCCGGTCGCGGCGCGGCATCTCGTGCACGCGCTCGGGGTCGCGCGCACGCCGGACGTGCCGCTGCCGGCGCTGCCCGACGCCCCGCCGCCGACGCGCGCCGAAGCGGAGGCCTGAGCCGAGCGCAACGGGGGTACTACGGCGCGCCGGAGGCGCTGACCGCAAGTTCGGGCCGCGCGCCTCGTTCAAGGCTGTTCAATGACGAACTGCGGGAGGCAGAATCGTGAGCAGGGGGAAGAGAGCGGCCGTCGTCGCGCTGGCCGTCGCAGGCATGTTGACCGTGGCGGGCCCGGCCGCTGCGGCACCGACGTGGGCGCCGGCGGCCGGCGCGACGATCCATCCGGGCGTTCAGACGATCACCGCCGGCGGGCAGTGCACGGCGAACTTCGTGTTCTACGACGCCGCCGACATCTACATCGGGCAGGCAGCGCACTGCTCGAGCACGGGCGGCAGCACCGACACCAACGGGTGCCTGGCAGGCTCACAACCGATCGGCACGCCGGTCGAGGTCGACGGCGCGTCGAAGCCGGGCACGCTCGCCTACAACTCGTGGATCACCATGCAGGCGGGCGGGGAGGCGGATCCGGACACGTGCCAGTACAACGACCTGGCGCTCGTCCGGCTCGACCCGGCCGACCACGGCAAGGTCAACCCGTCGATCCCGTTCTGGGGCGGGCCGACGGGGATCACCGACACGGTCGCCGCGAACTCGAAGGTGCTGTCCTACGGCAACTCGTCGCTGCGCGCCGGCATCACGCAGCTGAGCCCGAAGGGGGGCGTCTCGCTCGGGCAGGACGGCGGCGGCTGGAACCACTCCGTGTACACCGTCTCGCCGGGCATCCCGGGTGACTCGGGCAGCGCGTTCATCGACAAGCAGGGCCGCGCGTTCGGCGTGCTCTCGACGCTGCAGATCCTGCCGCTGGCAGGAGCCAACGGGGTGGGCGATCTCTCGCGCGAGCTGGCGTACATGCGCTCGCACGGCGGTCCGGACGCGACGCTGGCGACCGGCACCGAGGCGTTCCGCGGACCGCTCCTGCCGGTTCCGTAGGGAATCTGACCGGTCAGACGGCGCGGCGACCTGCGAACGCGCGGCCGAGCGTGACCTCGTCCGCGTACTCCAGGTCGCCGCCCACCGGCAGGCCGGAGGCCAGCCGGGTCACCACGACGTCGGGCGCGCGGGTGCGCAGCCCGTCGGCGACGTAGAGCGCGGTCGCCTCGCCGGTGGTCGTCGGGTTGGTGGCGAGCACCACCTCGCGCACCGGCGGGTCGGCGCGCTCCACGCGGGCGTAGAGCTCGGCGATCCTGAGGTCGTCCGGCTCGACCCCGTCGATGGGGGAGAGCGCGCCGCCGAGCACGTGGTAGCGGCCGCGGTACTCGTGCGTGCGCTCGACGGGGATCACGTCGCCCGCCTCCTCCACGACGCAGATCAGCGCCGGATCGCGCCGCTCGTCGAGGCAGATCGTGCAGTGCGGCCCCTCGGCCAGGTTGAAGCAGATCTCGCAGAGGGTGATGCGCTCCTTGACGTCGCGGATCGCGTCCGCGAGCGCGTGGGCGTCCTCCTTCGACGCGCGCAGCAGGTGGAACGCGAGGCGCTGGGCGGTGCGGTTGCCGACGCCGGGAAGCTTGCCCAGCTCGGTGACCAGGCGCTGGAGGGGTGGTGCGAGCAGGAGCTACCTCTGCTTGCGCCGCGCGGCGCGGTTCGGCGCGCCGCCGCCCGGCAGGCCGCCGCCGCCGCCGAGCGCCCCGCCGAGCCCGCCCAGGCCGCCGAGCGCGTCCAGGGCGGCGGACGGGTCCATCCCACCCATCCCGGTCGCCTTGCTCTGCAGCTCCATCGCCTGGCGCAGCGCCTCGTTGACGGCGGCGAGCACCATGTCCTGCAGCATCTCGACGTCCTCGGGGTCCACCGCGTCGGGCTCGATCGCGAGCGACTTCAGCTCCAGGTCGCCGGACATCACGACCTTGACCATGCCGCCGCCGGCCGACGCCTCGACGCGCTCGTCCTTGAGCTTCTCCTGCGCGGCCATCATCTCTTCCTGCATCTTCTGCGCCTGCTGGAGCAGGGCTCCCATGTTGGGCGGCTGGGGCATCAGGACTCCTCTTCTGCTGGAAGCTCCTCGGCGTCGAACTCTCGCATGAACGTGTCGATGAGCTCGTCCTCGGAGAGCGTGGGCGCCACCGTCGGGTGGTGGTGGGCGTCGTCGGCGGCAAGGGCGAACGCGAGCCGGAGGGAGCTCCCGGTCACGGTCCGGATCGCGGTCGCGATCTGGTCCCGGCACGCGGGATCCTCGGCCTTGCGCTTGTAGAACTCGGCCGACTCGGCCCAACTCAGGGTCAGCTCGCCGCGGTCGAGCGACGAGGGCCGGGCGTTCGCCATCAGCGCGTGCAGCATCGGCGAGCGCTCCTCCGCGTCGGCGAGCACGGCGGGCCACAGCTCGGTCACGCCGGGCAGGTCGAGCTCGACGCCGATGCGCACGTCGGGCTCGCTCACCTCGCCGTCGGGCTCCACGACGGCGACCGCCGTGACGGGCGGCGCGCCGTCGACGTCGACGGACGCCGCGACGACGGCGGGGGCCTCGGCGTGCGGCCGGGCCCCGTCGTCCGAGCGCGCCGGCGAGTGCTCGGTGACGGCCGTCGGGTGCGCGGCGCGGGCCGCAGGCGTCGCCGGCACATCGGGGCGATGTACCGGCGCGGGGGGCGCCGCGGCGGGGCGGCCGCCCTCGAGGCGCTCGAGCCGCGCCATCAGCGCGCGCAGCGACGGGTCGTGCTCCGGCCTGGCGGCCTTGATGAGCGCGAGCTCGAGCTGCGTGCGCGGATCGGCGCCGTCCTTCATCGCGCGCAGCGCGTCCGCCACGAGGTCGAGCAGCCGCAGCACCGACGCCTGCCCGACCCGGCGCGCCTGCTCGGCCAGGCGCTCGTCCTGCTCGGCCGTGACGCGCAGCTCGTCCGGCACGTCGCCGAGCGTCTGGACGACCATCAGCCCGCGCAGGTGCGCCTCGAGGTCGCCGAAGAAGCGCCCGACGTCGCGGCCGGAGTCCGACAGGCGCGCGGCGGCGTGCAGCGCCGCGCGGGCGTCGCCGGCGTCGACCGCGTCGACCGCGCCGAACAGGAGGTCCGCGTCGGCGGCTCCGAGCACGGCGAGCACGTCCTCCAGCGTCACCGCGGCGCCCGAGTAGGCGACGAGCTGCTCCAGCGTGCCGAGCGCGTCGCGGAACGAGCCGGTCGCCGAGCGGGCGATCAGCGCGCACGCTTCGTCGGGGATCTCGATCCCCTCCGCATCCGCCACGCGCCGCAGCACGCCCGCGATCTGCCGCTGCGCCGGCCGCGCGAAGTCGAACCGGTGGCAGCGATCCACGACCGTCGGCAGCACCTTGTTCGCCTCGGTCGTGGCGAGCACGAAGATCGTGTGCGGCGGCGGCTCCTCGAGGGTCTTGAGGAACGCGTTCCATGCCGCCGTGGACAGCATGTGCGCCTCGTCGAGGATGTACACCTTGTGCCGGCCGGAGACGGGCGCGTACGCGACCTTCTCGCGCAGATCGCGGATGTCGTCGACGGAGTTGTTGGACGCGGCGTCCATCTCGATCACGTCGAGCGACGTCGCGTCGGCGATCGAGCGGCACGAGTCGCACACGCCGCACGGTTCGTCCGTCGGCCCGTTGACGCAGTTCAGCGACGCGGCGAGGATCTTCGCCATCGACGTCTTGCCGGTCCCGCGCGAGCCGACGAACAGGTACGCGTGGTGGACGCGCTCCTGCAGCAGCGCGTTGCGCAGCGTGCGGACCACGTGCTCCTGCCCCAC
>DATHJG010000673.1:0-2448 GCA_035489875.1 Solirubrobacteraceae bacterium
CGGTTCATGCTCCCGAGGCGGGCGAGCAACTGGTCGGTGTCTGAGGCCGAGCCGATGATCAGGCCGAGAGTGAGGTCCCCGCCGCCGGTCCGTGCGAGCTGCGCGATCAGGCGAGCGGCCCGTGCGGCGGATTCGTCGGCGCGCTTCTGCGCCTCGTCGGCGCGCGCGGACAGCCGGTCGACCTTCTGCGTCGCGGCGGCGAGCGCGTCGCGCGCCTGCGCGTACTCCTCCGATTTGATCTGCGCGATCTTTCCGAGCTCGGCGGCCTGAGCCTCCAGCTCGGTCAGGATGCCTTCGATCCGCGCGATCTCGGCGGCCGTCGCCGCCTGATTGCGCTTCGCGTTCTGCACGTCCTGCCAGGTCGGGTAGTCGGGCATGGGCGCGGTCACGGCGGCGGGAGCGGCGGGAGCCGCGGGCGCGGCGGACGCACCGGTCGGTGCGACCAGTGCGATGACGAGTGCGGCGGGAACGATCAGTGCAGCCGCCGCCCCCCTGGGGCGTCTGCGGAGTGACATCAGGAGGCCGTGCGGGCCCTTCGTGGTTTAGGCAATGGTGATCCCCCGTGCGCTCATGAACGGGACGGGGTTGGTCAGCTGACCACCGATGCGGATGATGAAGTGCAGATGGCAGCCGGTGGATGCGCCGGTCGTCCCGACCTGCGCGATCGGCTGACCCGGGTCGACCTGCTGGCCGTTGTAGACGTGGATGCCGCCCGGCATGATGTGCCCGTACCCGCTCGAGGTGCCGTCGCCGTGCTCGATCTGGATGTAGTTGCCGAGCGTCCCGTTCGGGCCGGCGTAGGTCACGGTTCCGGAGTGCGCGGCGTAGATCGTGGCGCCGCAGCCCTGGCCCGCGATGTCGACCCCGGAGTGCAGGATCCATTCGTGGTAGATCGGGTGATACCGCATCCCGTACGGGCTCGAAATGTACCCGCTGGACGGGCGGGCCCAGCCCTGCTCGCTGATGATGCCGCCGGCGTTGGGGCCCCACTTCTCGCGGACGCCCTTGAGATAGTCCGCCTGCGTCGCCTGGCGCTTCTCGACGAGCACCGCGAGTTGCGCCTCGAGCACGGCCTGGTTGGCCTCCTGCTCGGCGAACTTCTCCTGGGCGGCCTGCGCGGCCGCCTGGGCGACTTCGAAGGCCTTCTGCGCCTCGATGCGCAGCTCTTCGAGCTTCGCCTGGGCGACCTTGGCCTGGTCGGTGAGCGCTTTCGCGTTGTTCTGCTGCTGGACGGCCTGCGTGTAGATGTCCTCGGAGCGCGTCGTGTACTGGTCCATCGCGCCGAGCCGGTACAGCAGGTCGTCGGCGTTGCCGGACTGGCTGCTCGAGAGCAGGCTCGCGGTCAGGTCTCCGCCGCCGGTGCGGCTGAGCTCGGCGAGCATCGCCCCGGCCTTCTTCTTGGACTCGTCCGCCTTGGCCTGCGCGTCATCCGCCTGCGTCTGCAGCTGCTGGGTGATGTACGCCTGCTCGTCGAACTTGGCCTGCGCCGCCTCGAAGATGGCGCCCTTCGCGTCGGCCTCGGCCTGCGTGCGGTCGACGTCGACCTGCAGCTGGGCCAGCAGCGCCTTGATGCGCGTGACTTCGGCCTGTGCGGCCTTCTCGTTCGCCTGCGCGTTGGCGACGTCCTGCCAGCTCGGGTAGTCGGTGGCGACGGCCGCGAGTGCCGGCGGCGGGGTCGCGGTCAGGACGCCGGCGAGCGGCAGGATCGAGAGGGCGATGACGAGCGCGACGATGCGGGACGAGCGCAGGCGCGCGCTCACGGTCGAGCGCCCAGCGCTCATGGCCCCCCGGCCGGACTGACGTCCCATGGTTCCCCGAATCCTCGTGAAGGCGCGATCGAGCCGCACTGAATCACAGAGACAACATCAATCACACTAGCAACAGGAGCCCTGTTTGCCCAGAGCCCGCCATCTCGGGCCTCGCACCCCATTCGGGCGCCAAGCTTCAACGACGGGTTGAACCTAACCCGGGGCCTCGCGAACGCGCGGTTCATTCGGCCGTTTCGACGCATCCCGCTGATTGGAGATTTCGACCCCCCGCACGTATGCTTGACCCTCGGTTGCTATGAGCTCTGGCCATGGCCCCATCGTTTAGTGGCCTAGGACACCGCCCTTTCACGGCGGCAGCACGGGTTCGAATCCCGTTGGGGTCACGTAACAGCCGCACCACCCTTCAATTCAACAAGTTTGGCCCTGTAGCGCAGTTGGTTAGCGTGCCGCCCTGTCACGGCGGAGGTCGCGGGTTCAAGTCCCGTCAGGGTCGCGGATGTGATGGCGGCTCCTCCGAAAGGAGGGGCCGTTTTCATTGCCAGGCTCTGTAGCTCAGTTGGTAGAGCGCACGACTGAAAATCGTGAGGTCACGGGATCGACGCCCGTCGGAGCCACCGCATCCTCGCCTTTGAAGGGACGATAACGCTGCCCACCGTCGGTGGTTTAGGGCGCCTCTGCG
>DATHJG010000674.1:0-2418 GCA_035489875.1 Solirubrobacteraceae bacterium
CACATGGCGTTCCAGTTCCCGGTCATGCCACGGTTGTTCATGTCGATGCGTCGCGAAGAGGCCCATCCCATGATCGACATCCTCGAGCAGACCCCGGAGATCCCCGTCAACGCACAGTGGGGCCTGTTCCTGCGCAACCACGACGAGCTGACACTCGAGATGGTGACCGACGAGGAACGTGACTACATGTACGCCGAGTACGCGAAGGACCCGCGCATGAAGATCAACGTCGGCATCCGCCGGCGGCTCGCGCCGCTGCTCGAGGGCGGCCGCGACGAGATCGAGCTGATGCACGCGATCCTCTTCTCGCTGCCCGGCTCACCGGTGCTGTACTACGGCGACGAGATCGCGATGGGCGACAACGTCTACCTCGGCGACCGCGACGGCGTCCGCACGCCGATGCAGTGGACCGGCGATCGGAACGGCGGCTTCTCCCGTGCCGACTTCGCCCAGCTCTACGCTCCGCCGCTCATGGACCCGGTCTACGGCTATCAGGCGGTGAACATCGAGGCCCAGCTCCGCACGCCGACGAGCCTCCTGCGCTGGATGCGGCGCTTCATCGCGCTGCGCAAGGAGCACCCCGTGTTCGGGCTCGGCATCTACGAGCCGCTCGAGCCTTCCAACGACCGCATCTTCGCCCACGTACGCGCCTACGAGGGCGACGTGATGATGTGCGTGCACAACCTCGCGCGCTCGGCGCAGGCGGTCGAGCTGGACCTGTCGCAGTGGCAAGGGCGGTTTCCGGTCGAGGTGTTCGGGCGCTCGCGCTTCCCGCGCATCGGGGAGCTCCCGTACCTGCTGACGCTCGCCCCGCGCGGCTTCTACTGGTTCCAGCTCGTGGAGGGCGAGGATGACTGACGTCCCCGCCGCCGCGGCCGCCGGCGACCTGTCGTTCCTCGACGGCGCCGCGCTGCAGGAGTGGATCGTCACCCAGCGCTGGTTCGGCTCCAAGTCGCGCGAGGTGTCGCAGATCGACATCGCCGAGACCGTGCCGCTGCGTGCGGAGGCGCCGCTGCTCGTGCTCGCGCTCGTCGAGGCGCGCTTCGGCGAGGGGACGCACGAGACCTACCAGGTCCCGCTGGGGCTGCGGCCCGCCGAGGAGGGGTGGAGCGAGCGCGTGATCGCGGAGGCCGACGGCTGGACGGTCTACGACGCGCTCGCCGACCCCGCGCACGGCCGCGAGCTGCTGCACCGCATCCGCCAGGGCGACCGCGTCCCGGTCGAGGACGGCGCGCTGCGCTTCTTCTGGGCCGAGAGCACGTCGGCCGGCGCGGCCGGCAGCGTCGAGGTGCGGCCGATCGGCGTCGAGCAGTCGAACTCCTCGGTCGTGTTCGGCGAGTCGCTGATCCTCAAGGCGTTCCGGCGCGTCGAGCCGGGCGTGAACCCGGAGCTGGAGCTGCTGCGCTTCCTGTCGGAGCGCGGGTTCCCGCACATCGCGCCGCTCGCCGGCTGGTACGAGATCCAGGGCCGCCAGATCGACGCGACGCTCGGCGTCCTGCAGGAGTTCCTGCCCGGCGCGCGCGACGGCTGGGAGTTGGCGCTCGACGGCATCCGTGACGATCCCGGCGGCCTGCTCGACCGGCTCCGCGTGCTCGGCGAGGTGACCGGCGAGTTGCACACCGCGCTCGGCTCCGAGCACAGCGACCCGGCGTTCTCGCCCGACGAGCCGAGCTCCGAGTCGCTTGCGCTCCTCACCGCGGATGTGGACGAGCAGATCGAGCGGCTGTTCGTCGACCTGCCGGAGATCGAGGAGCTCGCACCGGTGGCCGGCCGCGGCCAGGACGTGCGCGAGCGGCTCCGGGCCCTTTCCCACATCGGCGCGGGCGGCCGCGTGATCCGCACGCACGGCGACCTGCACCTCGGCCAGACGATGCTCGGCGAGCGCGGCTGGGTGATCATCGACTTCGAGGGCGAGCCCGCCCGCCCGCTGCCCGAGCGCCGGCTCAAACGCTCCCCGCTGCGCGACGTCGCCGGCATGCTCCGCTCGTTCTCCTACGCGGCGGCGGGCGCGCGGATCCTCCGCGGCACCGAGCCGCCGCCCGACTGGGAGGACCGCGCGCGGGCGACGTTCCTTCACGGATACCGCGAGCGCGTGGACTCGGCGCTGCTGCCGCCGGGACAGCAGGCGTTCGACCAACTGCTCGCGGTATTCGAGCTGGAGAAGGCCGTCTACGAGCTGCGCTACGAGCTCAACAACCGCCCGCACTGGGTGGGGATACCGGTCGCCGGGATCGAGCGCCTGCTGGACTCGGACCTCTGACCGCCGGCAAAGTGCCGCGAGAAAACACGCGATAAATCCCGGAATCGGGAGTACACTTCCGACCGTGGATCGAGAGCGCGATCGGCGAACCGGCATCGAGCACCAGCGCCTGCAGGCATCGACGGCTCTTGCGCGGTTCGACCGGCTGCGCGAGCTCG
>DATHJG010000675.1:0-2508 GCA_035489875.1 Solirubrobacteraceae bacterium
ACGGACTGCGGGTTCGGCACGTTCGCGGGCGTCGGCTCGGTGTTCGCCGACGTCGCCTGGCTGAAGCTCGGGTCCCTCGTGGAGGGCGCCCGGATCGCGTCGGACCGCCTGTGGTGAGCGCTCCTCGCTGAAGCCACCACCCACCGGGAGTCCCATGTACATCCTCGTGCTCGGCGCGGTCCTGCTCAGCCTCTGCATCGTCACCGTGGAGCGGCGCCGCGGCTCCCCCGCCGGCGGCCTGATCGGCGTCATCACCCTCAGCTTCGCCTGCTTCGGCCTCGTCACCGGACTGTTCTGGGTCTTCTTCCCCGGGCTCACCGCGAGCCTGGTTCCGGGCTCCGTGCGGACACCGCTGGCGGCCGGGGTCGTGCAGGTACGAGGCGCGCTCGTCGTCTCACTCGCCGTCTTCATCGTGCTGACACGAACCAGGCGCGCGGCGGGCGAGCGAGTCAGCGGTCTCGCGGGGCCCGCCCTCTACAACGTCCTCATGGCCTACGAGGCCATCGCCGCGCAGTTCACCGGCATTGCGACCGCCGAGAGATGGCTCTACGTGGTCCTGCACACCACCTGGGCGGTGGGCTTCGTACTACTGACGATCTTCCCGAGGGCTACTCCCGCCGCAGGCGGCGGCAGCAGGCCGGCTCGGGTCATCGCGGGTCTGTACGGCATTTACGCGGTACTGATCGGGATCGCGACCGTGGTCGTGCCCACCGGCCTCGTCCAGGCGTTCGGCGAGGTGCCGGGCCCCTACGTGTTGCACGCGGTCGGCTCGTTCGCCTCCGCCCTCGGCGCCACCGGGGCGCTGGCCCTCGGCGGGATCCTCGACCGTTCGGCTCCGCTGCTCCGCTCGCTGCTCCTCAGCCTGGTCGTGGCCAGCGCCGCGACGGCAGTACTCGGCATCGTCGGCGTCCTCGGTGCGGCTTCCACGAGCGGTGTCGTCATCGCGGTGATCGCGCTCGACGCCCTCCTCGCCGTGGCGCTGGGACACCGGTTCACCCTGCTCACCCGCTCTACCGGCGCGGAGCTGTCGTCAGGGCGGGTGAGCCCCCGATGACGGCAACGAGCACGGACACCGGCGCCGGGCCAGCGGAGCGGCGCGAACATCCCCGACTGATGGTCGCGCTGCTCGCGACGTTCGGTGTCTGGGCCGCGCTGGCCGGTCTAGCACTGCTGGTCGCGCCCGGGCTGATTCCGGTGTTGACGCCCGGCGCGGGTTCGAGCGAGTTCATCCAGCACATCGCCGAGTCCCGTGGAGCCTCGTTGCTGGCGCTCGCCGTCGTCACACTCGCCATGCTGCGCAACCGTGAGCGCACGGGACCTCGCGCCCCCTTGCTGTCAGTGCTATTCCTCGCCGCGCTCCTGGCGGCCTTCGTTGATCTCGCCGCCCAGCGAGGCGAGCTCACCGATCCCATCCGGTGGGCCGCCGTGATCGCGGACGCCGCCTGGGCGGTGGGATTCGGCTACCTGGCGACGATCCATTCGGGCGATCCCGCGGCACGCCAAGGCCCACTCGACGCCACTCCCCGGTGGGAGCAGGCGACGGTCTGGACCTTCGTCGCGTTCACGATGTTCACCGGGATCGCCTGGATCGTGGCCCCGTCGGCGTTCACCGATGCCGTGGCCGGGGTGGTCGGCACGGAAGCCACCTACGCAGGCCAGGCCCGAGGCGTCGCGGACGTGGCGTTCGCCCTGCTCGTGTGGTCGATGCGCCACCGGGCGGGCTCGACCGCGGGCCGCGCGGCACTCGGAGCGGCCGTCGTCGCGAACGCCGCACTGTCGATCGTCGGCCTCGTGGCACAGCGGTCCGAGCTGGCCACGCCGTCGCGGTGGATCGTCGAGCTGCTCCACGTCGGATGGACGGTGGGCTTCGCCGCTCTGTGGCTCCGTGCGCGACGAGCCCGGCGCTGATCTGTTGTGCGCTGGCCGCGGCCGCTAACTCGCAAGCTCTTCGAGAGATCGCTGTCGGGTCTCGATACCGAAGCGAGCGACGACTACCAGGGCCGTGAGGAGGAGTAGACCGGACAGCGCAAACGCTATACCAACGCCGATCCCGCCGCGTGCAATGAAGAAGCCGAAGACAATTGGCGCAATAACGGCCGCGAGACAGCGCAGCGAGCTTCCCGCCATCGTCGCCCAGGCGCGCATGCGCGTCGGGAAGAGTTCAGCCGTATATACGAATGCAATGTTGCCATTTACATTCGCGCCCACCATTACAGCCGCGCCGGCGAGCAGCAGGACCGGTAAATTGGTCGAGCCGAGAAAGACGAAGACGATCGCGCCCAGGGTTGCCCCGCACACGGACAGCGTGTGTCCAGCCAGGAACCAGAACCGCCGACCCCACCGATCGAGGGTCGCGGCGACGATGTAGAGCATCACGAGACCGAGGACGTTGAATGCCCCGCTGAGCAGCGAGGCGAGTGACCTGCTGAACCCGGCCTGTGCCAGGAGCGTGGGCATGAATGAGGTGAAGCCCCAGAGAGCGAAGTAGTTGGCCAACCAGATGCAGGC
>DATHJG010000676.1:0-2559 GCA_035489875.1 Solirubrobacteraceae bacterium
CGACCTCAGCAAGCCGCCCGAGGGCGTCGACATCTGCATGGTCGCCCCCAAGGGCCCGGGCCACCTCGTACGCCGTCAGTACACCGAGGGGCGTGGCGTGCCGGTGCTCGTCGCGGTCGAGCGGGACGCCACCGGCAACGCGTGGCCGCTCACGCTCTCCTACGCCAAGGCCATCGGCGGCACGCGCGGCGGCGTGATCGAGACGACGTTCAAGGACGAGACGGAGACCGACCTGTTCGGCGAGCAGGCCGTGCTCTGCGGAGGCGTCTCAGAACTCGTGACCGCGGGGTACGAGACGCTGGTCGAGGCCGGCTACGACCCGCGCCTCGCGTACTTCGAGTGCCTGCACGAGCTCAAGCTGATCGTCGACCTGATGTACGAGAAGGGCATCACCGGGATGCGCTACTCGATCTCCAACACCGCCGAGTACGGCGACCTCACGCGCGGCAAGCGGGTGATCTCCGACACGACCCGCCAGGCGATGAAGGACATCCTCGGCGAGATCCAGTCGGGCGCGTTCGCGCGCGAGTGGATCGCCGAGAACCGCGCGGGCCAGGAGAACTTCCAGCGCATGCGCGCGGAGGCCGCGAACCACCAGATCGAGCGCGAGGGCAAGGAGCTGCGCTCGATGATGGACTGGATCGACACCGAGTTCCACGCCGGCTGAGGGCGCCGGCGCTGCGACAATGGGGGCGATGGGCGACGAGCGCATCACCTCCACCGGCTGGCTGCCGCCGGTCGCGCCCGGGGCCGGCCCGCGGCCGCGCTTCGACGCCCCGGCTCCCGCTCCGCCGGCGCACGTCGCGCCCGCGCCCGCGCCGCCGCCCGCCGCGCCCGATCGGGGCGCCCGCAACACGCCGGCGGTCTGGTCGCTGGTGCTGTCGATCGCCGCGCTGGCCCTGCTGCTCACGTCGCTCGGCACGCTGTTCATCCTCACGCTGCCGTGCTCGGCCGCGGCATGGGTCCTCGCCCGGCGGGCGCGCGGCCGGCTCGAACGCGGCGAGTCGACCTGGGGCGAGAGCCAGGCGACGGCCGCGCTGTGGATGGCGCGGATCGGCGTGATCGCCGGGGTCGTCGCGGCGATCGTGTTCGTCTCGCTGCTCGCCTCCGGCTTCGACTTCGAGCAGTTCCGCGACGACCTGCAGCGCGAGCTCGACGACCGCCGGGACCGGCCGGGCAACGGCGTGCGCTCGACGCTGGAAGGGCTGCGCGCGGTGGTCGGCCGCTAGGCTTCGCCGCCCCTCCCGGAACTCGACCCTCCCCGCCTCGTGACCCCGAATCCCTTCATCAAGCAGTACCTCATGACCGCCGGACCGACCCCGGTGCCGCCGGCGGTCTCGCAGGCCATGGCCGCCCCGATGATCTACCACCGGGCGCCCGCGTTCGACGAGCTCTACGAGCGCGTGCTCGGCCGCCTGCCCCGCGTGTTCGGGACGCGCAACGCCGTGCTCGCGTTCGCTGCGAGCGGCTCGGGCGCGATGGAGTCGGCGGTCGCCAACCTCGTCCGGCCCGGGACGAAGGCGCTCGCGCTGGCGGCCGGGAAGTTCGGCGAGCGCTGGATCCAGCTCTGCGAGGCCTACGGGGCCGACCTCGTCCGGCACGAGCCCGGCTGGGGCGCGCGCGTCGACGCCGCCGACGTCGACCGGCTGCTGGGGGAGAACCCCGGCGTCGAGGTCGTGTTCGCGACGCTGTCGGAGACCTCGACGGGCATCGTGCACGACGTGCGCGCGATCGCCGACGTCGTCCGCCGCCACGCTGCGCTCCTCGTCGTCGATGCGATCTCGGGCCTCGGCGCGACGCGCCTCGAGCAGGACGAGTGGGGCATCGACGTCGTCGTCGCCGGCTCTCAGAAGGCGCTGATGACGCCGCCGGGGCTGGCGTTCGCGTCGGTCTCGGAGCGCGCGCTCGAGGCCGCAGCGTCGCGGGGCGGCGGGCGCTACTACTTCGACTGGGCGCGGACCGCGAAGAGCCAGGCGAAGGGCGCGAGCCCGTTCACGCCCGCGGTCTCGCTGTTCCTCGGGCTGGACGTCGCGCTCGAGATGATCGAGCAGGAGGGCCTGGAGAACACGCTGGCGCGCCATGACCTGCTCGCCCGCGCAACGCGCGCCGGCGTGCTCGCGCTCGGCCTGGACCTGTACGGCGACCCGGACGAGCGCTCCACCGTCGTGACCGCGATCGAGCTGCCGGGCGACGTCGACGGCGCCAAGGTGCCCGGCGCGCTGCGCCGGCTCGGCATCACGGCCAACGGCGGCCAGGACGCCTTGAAGGGCCGGATCCTGCGGATCGCGCACTGCGGCTACTTCGGCGCGTTCGACATCCTCACGTCGCTCTCCGGCCTGGAGATCGCGCTGAGTCAGCTCGGCCACCACGTCGAGCACGGCGCCGGCGTCGGCGCCGCGCAGCGCGCGTTCCTCGAGGCCGGCGTCCTCGCCCCCGCGTGAGCCTGCTCGGCGAGCAGTACCGGGTGCTGGTCGCGGAGGAGATCGCGGAGTCGGGTGTGGATCTGTTGCGGGAGCGGTTCGAGGTGGATCTGGGTGTGGGGTGGTCGGCGGAGGAGTT
>DATHJG010000677.1:0-4647 GCA_035489875.1 Solirubrobacteraceae bacterium
ACCGGATCGTCGGCGACCTGCCGGTGACCGCGCTGGTCGACGAGTGCCCGGCGTACGACCTCGAGCCGGCGCCGCCCAGCGTGCCGCTCTACGGCGCGCCTCCGCGTCTGCTCGGCGAGGACGCGGGACCGGAGGAGACGCTCATCGCGCTGCTCGGCTCGGCGAACCTCGCGTCGCGCCGCCCGGTGTTCGAGCAGTACGACTCCATCGTCGGCTCGCGCACCGCGCGCCGCCCCGAGCAGGCCGACGCCGCCGTGCTGATGCTCGAGGAGGACGGCGACCGCCGCCCCGCGCTGGCGGTGTCGATCGACGGGAACGGCCGCCGCGTCGCGTGCGACCCCTACCGCGGCACCGTCGAGGCGGTGCTGGAGTGCTCCGCCAACCTCGCGTGCGTCGGCGCCGAGCCGCTCGGGCTCACGAACTGCCTGAACTTCGGCAATCCCGAGAAGCCGCACATCGCGTGGCAGCTCACGCGCGCGGTCGCCGGCCTCGGCGACGCGTGCCGCGCGCTCGGCGTGCCCGTGGTCGGCGGCAACGTGTCGCTCTACAACGAGGGCGGCGGCGGGCCGATCTACCCGACGCCGGTCGTCGGGATGGTCGGCGAGCTGTCCGACGCCGCGCGGGCCGGCCGGCTCGGCTTCGCGCACGAGGGCGACGCGGTCGCGCTGATCGCCGCGCGCGGCTGGGCGCCGTCGCTGACCGGCTCGGAGCTCGCGAAGCTGCGCGGTGCCGCGCCGGACGGCGAGCTGCCGCCGGCGGACCTGGGCGAGCTGCGCGCGATGCACGCCGCGATCCGCCAGGCCGTCCGCTCGGGCGCGCTGCGCTCCGCGCACGACGTGGCGGAGGGCGGGCTCGCCGTCGCGCTCGCCGAGTGCTGCGTGGCCGGCGGGGTGGGCGCCGAGGTGAGCGTCGACACCGCGGACGAGACGTTGTTCGGCGAGGGGCCGGGCGCGTTCGTCGTGTCCGGCGCGCACGATGCGTTCACGGCGTTCGTCGCCGCCGCCACCGTGATCGGCAGCGTCGGCGGGGACGAGCTGCGGATCGCCGGCGCGCTCTCGGTCCCCGTGGACGAGCTGGCGGCCGTCCACGCGGACGGGCTCACCATCCTGATGCGGTAGGCGTACAACTCCGTAGCGGAGGGAACACGCGCCCGTGACCCACGACCTCTTCGATCCGCCCCCGCTCACCGCGCTCGCCGATCCCGCCCGCCTGGCCGCGCTGCGCCGGTCGGAGCCGCCGGAGGCGCCGTCCGAGGCGCTCGCCCGGATCGCCCGGATGGCCGCGGCGCAGCTCGGCGTGCCGGCCGTCCTGGTCTCGCTGGTGGACGCCGAGCGCGAGCTGCTGGTGGGCTCCGCCGGACGCGACGAGCCGTGGGCCACGCGCCGCGAGTGGCCGCTCTCGCACTCGCTCGGCCAGTACGTGGTGGGCGGGGGTGCGCCGCTCGCGGTGCCCGACGCGCGGGCAGTGCCGTGGCTGCGCGAGCACGGCGCCGTCGGTGACCTGGGCCTCGTCGCCTACGCGGGCGTGCCGCTGCTCGCCGAGGGCAGCCAGCCGGTCGGCGCGCTGGCCGCGATCGACGGCGCGCCGCGCGCCTGGACCGAGGACGAGATCGCGCAGTTGGGCGATTGGGCGGCGCTCGCGCAGGGTGAGCTGGAGCGCGGGGTGGCGCGGAGAGAGGCGCGCGAGGTGAGCGCGCTGCTGCTGCGGCTGGAGGGGCTGAGCGACGTGACGAGCTCCGCGCGCGACCTCGCCCCGCTGCTCGACGACATCGCCGCCGGCTGCGTGGACACGTTCGCCGCCGACGTCGCCGTCATCGACCTCCTCGACGGCCGGGGCGGGCTGCTGCGGCGCGTGGCGCACGGGTTCGCCGGTGACGAGCGCGCGGCGCTGCGGCTCGGCGAGGGGTTCGCCGGACGCGTCGGGACGGGTCGCCAGGCCGTGCTGATCCCGGACCTCCGCCAGGCCGGGGAGGCCGGCGCCGCCGCGCTGCTGGCCTCCGGCGTCCGCTCGCTGCTCGCCGCGCCGCTGATCGTCGACCACCGGCTGCGCGGCGCGGTCTACGTCGGCGCCGCGGCGCCGGGTGTGTTCTCCGAGCTGGATCGTCAGCTGCTCGCGGTCTCGGCCGACCGCTTCGCCGCCGTGATCGTCCGCACGCAGCGCGACGAGCGCGACCGGCACGTCGCCCAGACGCTCGTGGCCGCCATGCAGCCGGCCCGGCTCCCGGAGGCCCCAGGCGTCCGCTTCGCCGGCCGCTACCAGCCGGCCGAGCGCGGGATCGGCGGCGACTGGTACGACGCGTTCCTGCTCCCGGGCGGCGCGCTTGGCGTGGCGATCGGCGACGTCGTCGGCCACGGGGTCGGGGCGGGCGTCGAGGCGGTGCGGCTGCGCAACGCGCTGCGCGGCGCGGTGCTGGCCGGCCACAACGTGCCGGAGACGGTGCTCGCGCTCAACGTCCACGCGGCCGCCCAGGCCGGCGCCTACGCGAGCACGGTGCTCTACCTCGAGCTCGACCCGCCGTTGCGGCGGCTGCGCTGGGCCAGCGCCGGACACGTGCCGGGCGTGGTCGCGGAGGCGGGTCGCGGCGAGTGGCTGAGGACGTCCGGCGGGCCGCCGCTCGGCGTGATCGAGGCGGAGACCTGGCCGTCCGGCGAGCGTGAGCTCGCCCCGGGCGCCCGCGTCGTCGTCTTCACCGACGGGCTGATCGAGCGTCGTACCGAGCCGCTGGACGTGGGCGTGGATCGCATCGCCGTGATCGCCGCGCAGGCGACCGACCTCGAGGCGCTGTGCGAGAGCGCGCTCGGCCAGGCGCCGAGGCCGCGCTTCGACGACCTCGCGGTGATCGCCCTCGAGCTGGAGTGAGCCGTCAGGCGCGCAGCGACTCGTAGGCGACGAGCGCCGCGCACACGGCGGCGACGCAGGCGAGCGCGGCCAGCGACGGCAGCTCGGTTGCGAGCGGCACCACCGCCAGGCAGGCGGCGGCGGCGACCAGCCGCGGGCGCTCGAGCAGGCCGAGGCAGCGCCGGCGGAATGCGACGTCGGACGCCAGGTAGAGCGCCACGCCGCCGCACAGTGCGGCGGCGGAGACGAGCTCGAGCGAGTCGCCGACGTGCTCCAGCGTCTTCTTCACCCCCAGCGCGAGCAGCACGATCCCGGCCACCACCGGGAGGTGCAGGAAGCTGAACGAGTCGCGCGCCGTCACGTTGCGCGCGCGGCCGGCCGGAATGGCGTACAGGCGCGGCTCCACCCGCTCGAGCGCGTCGTCGAAGTAGACCCACCACAGCGCCGCCGACACGATCACGCCGAGCGCGGCGGCCGCGAGCTCGCCCGAGCGCAGCGGGATCCCGGCGGCGCCGACGCCGATCGCGACGATCGACTCGCCCAGGGCGATGATCACGACCAGGCCATGGCGCTCGGCGAAGTGCCCGGGCGACAGCCGCCAGGCCCCGATCCCGCGGAGGGCGCCGCCGACGTAGTCGACCAGCAGCACGGCGATCCACATCGCGGTCTGGGCGGCGCCGTCCAGGGCGCTCGCGACGAGCAGCAGGGCGGGCGCGACGATCGCGACCGGGGCGAGCGCGCGTGCCGCCTGCCGCACGTCGACGTGGTCGGTGCCCGCCGCGAACAGCAGGATGTGCATCACGCGCACCCCGAGGTATGCGCACGCGAACAGGAGCGCGTCGCCCTCGAACGCGCCGGGGATCGCGAGCGACGCGAGCAGCATCGCGATCATCGCGCCGAAGATCGCGAGCCGGACGCCACGCCGGCGGCCGTCGACCTCGTTCGTCAGCCAGGCGTACGCCGCCCATGCCCACCAGATCGCTGCCAGCACCAGGAGCCCGCGTAGCAGCCCACCCCAGGACAAGTCGTCGGCCATCCGGGCGGTGACCTGCGTGAGGGCGAAGACGAAGACGAGGTCGAAGAACAGCTCGAGCGGCTCGACCCGCTTGTCGGACTCTGGCGCGGCCACGACCACGGCGGCACGCTATCGCGCGTCAGGCCGCTAGAAGGCTGAGGCGCCCGAGCTGATGGAGCGCCGCCTCCAGCACCGCCGGCACGTCCGCGGCCGCGGGATCGGCGCGGCGTAGCTCGTCCGCCAGCGCCGCGCGGTCGCGGGTGCCGTCCAGGCGGGTGAGCAGCCGCCGCCCCAGGTCGTCGTCCACGCGGACCGGGCTATGCCGCAGGCTCGTGACGAGCGCGCTTCCCTCCGCCGCCTGCCGCCGCGCCAGCGGCGCGGCGACGGGGCGCTCCCCGGCAGGCGTCGCCGCCGGCGGGTGCACGTGCAGGTCGACGAGCCGCTCGGAGTGGGCGCCGAGGAGCGCCTCGCCGAGCCGCTGCGGCGTGGTGCCGGCCAGGTCGGCGAACCGGATGCAGCGCGGCCAGGCTCGCCCCAGCCGGGCGAGCGCCTGCTTGAGCTGGGGGTCGTCGGTCTCGATCTCCTCGCCGTGCGCCAGCTCGAAGCGCACGCGGTCGGAGCCGTCCAGCGCGGCGGCCGCGCCGTCGGTCCGCACGGCGGCTGCGACCCACGGGTCCTGGAGGTCCATCGCGCGGAGCTCCCGGCGGATCGGCGCCTCGGCGCGGCAGAGCAGCGTCTGTCGGAACAGCCGGTTCGCGACGAAGTCGATGTACTGCTCGCGCAGCACGACGTCG
>DATHJG010000678.1:0-2773 GCA_035489875.1 Solirubrobacteraceae bacterium
CCCCATACGTTGCCGATCCCGCCGCCGCCCAGCGTGAGGGCGCTCACCTGACCCAAGTTGCCGAACGCCCGCATCTGCATGTGCTGACCCTCCCGTGTCGATTGAGCGAGACAGCTTGGCTCAGACGGACCATCGTTGCGAATAATCAGATCGTGGCTGCGATAAGCAGGCCGAATACGGAGCTACCCGGCCCGTCCGACGGCCTGCTGCCCGATCGAGAGGTTCGCGTTGACGAACGAGCCGACGGTCTGGCCCGGCAGCGCGAAGCTGATCGCCCCGCCGCAGCTCGCGGCGGGATTGGGCTGCCCGTTCTGGCTTCCCAGCGGACCGTACGCGCCGAGCGGCCCGTAGTCGCCGAGGACGGCCATCGGGCCGGCACTTGCCACGCTGTCGCAGACGTCGGCGGGGGGCGCGGCAGACGCGCCGGAGACGGGCGCTGCGATCGCGAGCGTGCCGAGGACGGCCGCTACGGCTGTGAGGCGCTTGTCGAAGGTCATGAGCTGTCGGTCTCCTTGTACGGGGCGCCATAAGGTCGCCGCTCCCGGCGGCACGGCAAGCTGGACCGGCGATCGTCTCGGCCTGACCGGTCGGGCAGGGAGGGCCGCCGCGTGGATCGCGGTGCAGGTAAGACTGTCCCGCGGGGCAGGCTGCCGTGAGCGGCCGCGGCGAAACGATGCCCGCGGGGACAGCACACGGTCAACGATCCGCGGGTGGCGACCCCGGCCGCCCGGCAGAGGAGACGAGAGCCTTGTTCCTCAAGAGACGCCTCGCGGCGTTTGCGTCCGTCACTGCGGCACTGGCCGTCGGTGCCCCGGTGGCCTCGGCGAGCGCGGCGACCATTCCTCTCGCGGACCCGGTCATCACCGGGCCCAGTTGCCCGGACGGGTACGCCGGCCCCACCAATCTCGCCACCGGCTGCCCGTACTGGTTGATGTCCTACACCGTCCAGTATCCCGGGCAGCCGTCGTACCGCTGCCCGCCGATCTGGAGCCCGCCGCTTGCCATCGACGGCGTGGGCGCCGCCGACGTATGCGGCGTGGTCGCGCCGAAGTAGCCCGATCCCCCGCCCCCGCGAACGCCCGAGCAGAACGCGGTGCGGCTACTCGCCGCGGTGCGCCTTCGACGCCGGCTTCGTCACGGCGACGGAGAACTTCGAGGGCTGCTCGCGGACCTCGGGGTTGTCGATGCTCGAGATCCGGTCGATCAGCTTGATCCACTGATCGGGCTTGAGCACCGCGGCGACCTGGCGCGCCGCCTTGGTGTTCGACCCGTAGACGGGGCGGAAGCCGACGTGGATGTGGTCGTCGTGGTCGCCCATCGCGAACGTGTTGTCCGCGCCCTCGAACGTCATCAGCGAGATGATCTGGTGCGGCTTCATCGTCCCCTGCAGCGTCAGCAGGCGCTGGATCGTGAGATCGGTGATCGAGCCCTTGCCCTGGGTCGCGGGGCTGATGACGATGCCGTTGACCGCCGCGATGTCGACCGCGCTGCCGGTCGTGTGCTCCGACACGTTGCCCGACGCGGTGTAGACGCCGTGGCCGCAGCGCAGCGACGTGATGGTCGGCTTCAGGCCCGACGAGGCGAGGAACTCGAGCGTCGCGAGCACGCGGCGGTCGATCTGGCCCGTCGCGATGTCGTGGCGACCGCACTCGTAGATCTCGATGTGCGGGTTGCGCAGCACGTGGCGCTGGAGCGCGTCCTTGCTCATCAGCATGATCTGGCCGATCGAGGGGGACTCGGCGTCGGCGCCGAAGAACGGGTTGCGCTTCGCGGAGCGGTAGATCGCGGTCGACTCGAGCAGCTTCCAGCCGTCGAGGATCGGCTTGGGATCGATGCGCGGGGCGCCGCGGCCGGCCGGCCGGATCTCGAAGCGGACGTGCGGCGCGAGCTTGGAGCGGGTCTTGCCGATGCGGCCGAGGATCGTGCCGCCGATGACGCGCGCGCCCTTCTTGAGCGGCTTGGCCACGTAGTCCTTGGGATCGAGCCGGCGGCCGTCGAGCATCAGCTCCGCATCGGTCAGGCCGGTCGCGAGCTGCTCGTCGCCGCCGGCGGCCTTGGCGTTCGGGCGCTCCGGGTGGGCGAACAGGCGCTCCTTGGCCGGCAGCGCCTCGGGCAGCGTGGCGGCCGCCGGCGTGACCGGGGCGGCGGCGGGCTCGGCCGGCTTGACCGTCCGCGACACGCGCGCCGTGCCGCCGGCGGGCGCCGCGATGTCGGCCTTCGTCGAACGCGAGGCGGCGCGCTCGGGCGTGACGTCGCCCTCGGGCAGCGCGAGGTCGCGCTTGCGGGCCTTGCGCTCCTTGGGGAACGGGTAGGTCTTGGCGACCTCGGCCAGGCCGGAGTAGAGGTACGTGTTGCCGTAGGGATCCTGCAGCTCGACGAAGCGGCCGTGCTTGCGCGAGCGCCCGATGCGCGTGATGCGGCCGTCGTTGACGGCGACCACCGGCGCGCCCTTGCGGCTGAAGATGCGGATCGCGCGGCGCGTGCCGTCGGACTCGACGACGTTGGCGGCGTTCTCGCCGACCTGCACCGCCTTGGTCCGGGCGCCCTCGGCGCCGGCGTACGTCGCCTTCGCCTGCACGGGGAAGCGGCCCTGGGTGAGCCCGGTGAGCGAGCCGACCAGGTCGGCCGGGAGGCCGCCGATCACGCGCGCCCGCATCAGCACGGACTCGACGTACCAGTCGGCGTGGTTGTAGGCGAAGATCGCGCGGTAGAGGTCCTGGTCGGCGCCGGCGGCGCGCAGGTAGCGCGCGGCGGCGAAGATCGCGTCGACCGG
>DATHJG010000679.1:0-2385 GCA_035489875.1 Solirubrobacteraceae bacterium
AAGCCGGAGGCGCTCCAAGCCGCGGTGGCGCTCTCGCCGCCGGACTCGACCTATGTCCTCGATCTGCAGCTCGACGACGCGTACGCCCCGCGCGGCATCCTGTTCGTCGCGGACGCCGCGGAGCTCCAGAACGCCGACAACCTCGCCGAGGACGCGCTCGGCTCCGAGGTCTGGCAGGCGCCGGTCGACGGCCACGGCTACGAGCTGCTCCCGGATGCACGCGTCCGCGACCGGCTGCGGACGTGGCTCGACGCGCGACTCAGCCCCGCCGGGTGAGGATCGAGCCCCGCCGACGGTCGGGGGCCGCACGGCTCGCCCGGACGGCGGTGCTCGTCGCGCCCGATGGACGCGTGCCGGAGGCGATGTAGCCGCAGCCGAGGTACCGCTCGTCGACGTGCAGGTCGGGGACGAGCGCGGCGAGGCGGCTCCAGGGCCTCCGGAAGCCTTCGAAGGTGGTGACGCAGCCGCGGTTGAGCTTCCACGTCGAGAGGTTGAGCGAGAGGGCGCCTGACTGCCGCCAAGGCACCCACTTGGGGCCGCCCGCCACGATCCGGCCGCCGTCGCGTACCGATCCCAGGACGTTGGCGAGCGCGGCCGGCGAGCGCATCACATCGTGCACCGCGCAGAGGATCGCGGCGTCGGCGGGCGGGGAGATCGCCGCCGTCTCGGCGCTGACACGGACGAGCTGGACGTTGGTCCACCCGCGCCGCCGGACGAGCGCGCGCGCCTGGGCGAGCATCTCGGGGCTCAGCTCGATGCCGATCAGGCGCCCGCCCGGCCCGATGCGCCGCAGAATCTGCTCGAAGTTCCGCCCCGTGCCGCAGCCGACGTCGAGGATCACCTCGCCGGGCCGCGGCGCCAGGCGGGCCACGAGCTCGCGCCGCCCCTGATCGCCGCCCAGCGTGCGCACCTCGTAGCTGGCGGCCATCGCCCCGTAGAGCTCGAGCGCGCGGACGTTGTCGGGCGCCGCCCGGCCCAAGGCCTGGCGCACCGCCAGCGCTGCGGCGTGCAGCCACTGCGGCCGCGCCATATGCAGCACGTGGTGAACCTGGGCACCGAGCATGGACCGCGCATACCCTGCTGCCCAAGAGGCCCCGGGCAAGCTGTCCGTTCGGACGGTAGGAGCTGTCCGCGACGTCAGGCCAGCGAGATCGTGCCCGTCACCACGACGTCCGGGAGCCCTCGGACGGAGACCGTCGTGGTGACGTCGAGCGCCTCGTCGCCGCGTAGCTTCCCCGCGGCGACCTGCTCGCGCACCACCGTCTCGATCTCGCGCTGGCTCGTCACGCCGAGCTTCTTGAGGTACTTGCGCACCGACATGTTGAAAGCGTCCTCGTCCATGCGCCGGAGCCTAGTGGTGCGCGCTCAGCCGAGGCAATTGCGCCGCTTCGGCGCGCGCACCGGCTTGGGCAGCTCGAGCCCGCGCTCAGCCATGACGGCACGGAGCCGGTCCGGGTAGTCGGTGATGATCCCATCCACGCCTGCGTCGATGAAGTGCTTCATCGTCGCCGGGTCGTCGATCGTCCACGGGATCACGGACATCCCGGCGCGGTGCGCGTCGGCGACCATCTCCGGCGTCGTGTACGGCACGTAGAGCGGGTCGCTGATCCTGCCGTCCTGCGGGTTGCCGTGGACGGGCGAGATCGCGTCCGCGCCGAACGAGGCCGCGCCGGCGACGAGGCTGCCGCCGAAGTCGTCGATGTCGATCCCGCCGAGCCAGTCAGACGCGCTGGGCTGGCCGACCTCCAGGAAGTCGCGGTTCGTGAGCGCGATGATCGGGAGCCGCGGCTCGACCTGGCGCATCCGCATCAGCGCGCCCCAGTCGAAGCTCTGGATCGTCACCTGCCGCAGCATCCCGGCCGCGCGGATCTCCCGCGCGACGACCTGGACGAACTGCTCGCGCGGCGCGGTCTGCTCCGGTGCGCCGGCCTCGACCTTCGTCTCGATGTTCATCGTGACGCGCTTGGCCTTGTAGCAGTCGACCAGGTCGAAGACCTGGGAGAGGAGCGCGATGCGGGCGCCGGTCACGACGCGCTGCTGCGGGTGCTCGGGCAGCTGCCGCCAGCCGCAGTCGAGCGTTCGGACCTGGGCGAGCGTGAGGTTGCGGATGTAGTCGCCGACATACGGGAACTCGGGATCGCCCGCGACCGGCGGCGCCGTGTCGCGGCATTTGCCGGCCTGGACGACCCGGTCATGGGTGACGACCGCGTACCCGTCCTCGGTGATCTGGACGTCGAGCTCGAGCGTGCTGACGCCGAGCTCGAGGCCGTGCGAGAACGAGGCGATCGTGCTTTCCACGGTCAGGCCGAGACCGCCACGGTGGCCCTGGATGTCGAACTCGTGGCCACGACCGGCACCGGCCGGTACGGCGACGAGCGTCTGGCC
>DATHJG010000680.1:0-2111 GCA_035489875.1 Solirubrobacteraceae bacterium
GAAGCTCGTCGGTCCGATGCTGCTGTTCCTCCGCATCCTGAAGGCCCTCCGCCGCCGCTAGTGCCGTACCGCTGGTTGAGTAGCGACCGCAGGTCGCGTGTCGAAACCCGCTACGTGATACCTCGCCGCCGATACGAACTCGGGCTCAACCCCGGCAGGTCGTCGAACGCCTGCCGGATCAGAGCCTCCCGCTTTGCACGAGACCAGCCTTGGATCTGCTTCTCCCGCGCGAACGCCTCCGCGACGCGTTCGTACTCCTCTGCGAACACGAGCTTCACGGGAAGCCTCGATCGTGTGTGCACCGCCCCGGCCCCGGCAGCGTGCTCGGCGAAGCGCTGCTCCAGGTTCCGGGTGCTCCCGACGTAATAGCTGCCGTCGGCGCATTCGAGCATGTAGACGTAGGGCATCCGGCGATGGTGGCGCAGCGCATGCGGCAGCGCACGAATTACTCACAGCCGGTTTCGACACGCGCCTTCGGCGCTACTCAACCAGCGGTGCTACCGAACCGGTTTCGACACGCGCCCTCGGCGCTACTCAACCAGCGGTAGTACTAGGTGGCTTCGGCGTCGTAGGGGGCCGGGCGGGCCTTGCCGAGCTTGCGCTGGCGCTGGTCGTAGGCCGACTCGATGTACGGCTGACGGGTGACCGGTTTCGCCGGCGCGGGCGCCACCTCATCAACGAGCGCTTCACGGATGATCCGCCGCGGGTCGTACTGACGCGGGTCGATCTTCTTCCAGTCGACCTCGTCGAACTCCGGGCCCATCTCTTCGCGCATGCGCTCCTTGGCGCCGTTGGCCATCCCGCGCAGCGACTTCACGAGACGCGCGAGCTGCGCGGCATACCCGGGGAGTCGATCGGGGCCGATGAGAAACACCGCGATGATCGCGATGATCAGCAGCTTGTCGAACGTCAACCCGAAGGACACCGGGTCAGCATACGCCCGCCTGCGGGGCCTCGGCAGGGCGGTGCCATATGGTGAAAAGCGCACAGCGGGTGAGGCTCGGAGGGAGCGATGGTGTCGAGCAAGGATCTCAGTTGGAGGTTCGCCGAGGACTTCGTCGACGAGTCCCCCGCGATGACCCAGGCTCGCGCCCACTCCCTCGAGCTCGGCATCGACGCGGTCTCCCCGGCCGTCGGCGCTCAGCTCGCGGTGCTCGCGGCGGCCAGCACGGTGCACTCGATCCTCGAGATCGGCACGGGCGCCGGCGTCAGCGGGCTGTGGCTGCTGACCGGTGCTCCGGATGCGATCCTCACCTCGATCGACATCGAATACGACCACCAGCAGGCGGCCCGCACGGCGTTCGCCGACGCCGAGATCCCGGCCAACCGCATCCGGTTGATCACGGGCAGTGCGCACGAGGTGCTGCCGCGCATGAACGACGGTGCGTACGATCTCGTGCTCGTCGACGCGGATGCCGCATCGGTCCTCGACTACGTCGAGCACGGTCTGCGGATCGCGCGGCGCGGAGGCCTCGTGATCGTCGCGCACGCCCTCTGGAAGGGGCGCGTGGCGGACCCGGCACAACGCGACGACACCGTCGCGGACTACCGGGCCCTCCTCACGACGATCGGCGAGTCGACTGCCGTGCAGGCGTCGCTCATCGCTTCGGGCGACGGGCTGCTGCAGCTGGTCAAGCTCTCCGACTGAGGTTCTGTGTGATGAGTGCGCGGCGCTGACCACCGCTGGAGCGCCGCTAGACGCTCACTACGGCAGCGAGCGCGTCGTGCAGCTCCTTGGCCTCGGCGTCATTGACCGACACGACGAGGCGGCCACCGCCTTCGAGCGGTACGCGCACGATGATGAGGCGACCTTCCTTCACAGCCTCCATCGGCCCGTCACCGGTCCTCGGCTTCATGGCTGCCATGCATGGTCCCCTTTCAATGGATACCCGTCCATTATCCCGCATCCCTCGAACGAGAGAAAATCACGCCGGGAATCGCCCGGCGATCCTGCGGTCTTACGGCGGGGTCCAATCGACCCCGTCAACCCACCAGGCGATGTACAGCCACCCGATCTGGCCGGCGATGCCCAGCGCGACGAGGCTCACCCGGTACACCCTCGACGTGGGGATCGCGAGCGCCCCCAGTCCCGGCGCAAGGGGCACCAGCAG
>DATHJG010000681.1:0-2902 GCA_035489875.1 Solirubrobacteraceae bacterium
GCCGAACGCGAGCTGGCCGCCGTTGTGGTTCTCCTCGGGCTGGTCGACGTAGAGGAGCTGCCGCACCGGCTGCGCGTCGATCGTGCGCAGGTCGTCGCGGGCGCGGAACTCGGCGACGCGGGTGTCGCCGCGGCGGTCGGACCAGTGCAGGAACAGGCGCCGGTTGGCGGCGAAGTCGGGATCGAAGGCGATGCCGAGCATGCCCTGCTCGGCGCCGGTGAGGACCCGGCTGGAGATGTCGAGCACGGTCGTGCGCTCGTCGCCCTCGATCCGGACGACGCGGCCGGGCTGCTCGAGCACCCACAGCGCGTCGGGGTCGCCGGGCGCGGCGCCCACCCAGACGGGGCGGTTGAGCCCGCTCGCGATGCGCTCGACGTCGAAGTTGTGCGCGCTCCCCTGCTCGGTGGCCGTCTCAGGCCGCTGGATCTCGCTGAGCTGGTCGCCGCAGCCCGCGAGGACGGCGGCTGCGAGCGCGGTGGCGAGGATGGTGGTCCGGAGCACGGCCGCGCATATTAGGGCACCCTAAGACCGGATGTCGGAGCCCCAGCCGTCGACGGGCGCGAAGCGGACGCCGCGCGGCTGCGCCTCGGAGGCGAATGCGAGCAGCCGCTCGCCCTCCGCCACGAGCTCGGCGCGGTCGCTCGCGGCCACGTCGGCGAACAGCCGAACCTCCAGCTGCCCGTCGTCGATCCGCCACATGCCGACCGCGAAGCCGTCGACCAGCACCGTCGGGAAGTCCGCGATCCGCGGCGGATAGCCGTCGGCGAGGATCCGACTGCGGTCGTCGTGGGCGAGGATCGCGTTGTCGAACACCGGCAGGAAGCGCACAGGGGCGGGCGTCTCCGGGTCGGGGAGCGGGGCGTCGGGGACATCGACCAACTCACGCCCGCGCTCGTCTTCGTGCGTGACCAGCCGGGGCCGCAGGCGGTCGACGATCGCGGCGGCGCCGGTGAGCCCGGACCAGGCGCGGATGTCGCCGGGCGTCGCCGGCCCGAACGCGGCGAGGTAGCGCAGGACGGTCTCGTCGGGCGTTGCGCCTTCGGTGAGCGGCGCGTCGAGCCATGCCTCGGCCGTGGTCATGACGGCGCGGCGGCGCTCCCCCCAGACGCCGCGCGGCGGGAGCTGGACCATCGGCAGCAGGTAGCCGGCGGCGTAGCCGAGCACCCGCGGGTCGCGGTCCGGGAACTGCGGCGCGAGCGCGCGGCCGATCGCGGCGCCGCCCATCGGCTCCGCCTCGACGAGCGCGCGGGCGGCGGAGAGCAGCTCGCCGAGGTCGACGCCGTCGAGCGCGCGCCGGAACCCGCTCATCATCGCGCGCTCCGACACCGGAGCGAAGTGGGGGCGCATCGCGAGGTAGTCGCGCGCGGTGGCCAGGTGCAGCGTGCTGCGCATCAGCCAGCCGCGAACCGCCTGGCGGGTGGTGATGAGGTCGTCCAGCTCGGCGGGGTCGAAGTCCTCCAGCCGCGTCCACAGGCCGATGTGCGGCGACGGTGGCTCCTGGGCCTGCATCGCGACGAGGTGCTCGATGGTCGCCGGCACGCTGCGCCGGTGGCGGCGGAGCAGGAGCTGGCGCTCGAGCAGTGCGCGGTTGAGCGTGCGGCGGTCGAGGACGATGGGAGCCATTCTGTCGAGGTGAGCGGCGCCGCTGGCGAACGTCGACGGGCAGCGTTGTGTCGAGGTGGGCGGGGGCGCCGCCGAACGTCAACGGCCGCATTGATGGAGGCCCGGATCGCGGCGCGGTTCCGCGGAACCGCCCGGGCGGACCGGCGTCGGGCGGGTTGACCTCGCAATAGCGAGTTCAAGCCGCCCCGCATCGCACTCGGGGCGCGACTTGAGCACCGCACACCGGCCGAGTGTCGTGAATGTCTCGTGATGCGAGACATTCACGACACTCGGCGGCTGTGAATCGCATGTGCGCGGGGGCGTTCCCGCGGAAACGCCTCCCACGGCCCGGGCTCTCCCTCATTGCCCGCCGTTCGCGAACGCAGGCGTCGCCGCTCCGCTCGTCATCGCCGCGCCGCACGAGGCGAGCACCTGCCAGGCGCCGGCGCGCGCGGTCTCGGCGAACCGGGGCGGGGCGGGGGGAGCGGGCGACGCCGCCGCGCTCAACGCCGAGCGGAAGACCACGCCCGGCGCGCGCGGCGGGTCGTCCGGCTCGACGACGTGCTTGGCGACGCCGAGCCGGTACGCCATCAGCGGCCCGCGCAGCGGTCCGACATACGGCCGGCCGCACGCGAGCACGGCCTCGCGCCCGCCGGCCGCCCGGACCGCCTCGGCGAGGTCGCCGGCGAGCCGCCACTGGTACGCCTGCTCGCTCCGCAGCGCCGGGAGGTCGGCGACCCGTGGCGCGGCGGCGAGCACGACGAGGGCGACCGCGGCGGCGAGTGCGGGCGCCGGCCGCCTCGACCGGCCCGGCTCGCCGATGGCCCGCGCGGCGAGCGCGGGCGCTCGGCTCGACCGGCCCCGCTCGCCGATGGCCCGCGCGGCGAGCGCGGGCGCCGGCCGCCTCGACCGGGCCGATTCGCCGATGACGCGCGCGGCGAGCGCGAGCCCGACCGCGCCGCTGATCGCGATCAGCGCCGCGCCAGGCACCGCGTAGCGCGGCTCACCCGAGAAGCCGGCCTCCGCCATCAGCGCGACGATCCCGATCCAGGCCGCGCCGGCGGCGGCGGGAGCGAGCGCGGCCCGCGGGGCTCCGGCCGCATCGGGAGCGACGGTCGACCGGGCCGGCGCCGCGGCTCGAACGGCCAGCGCGGCGACGCCGGCCCAGAGGGGCCAGAGCGGGAGGCGGAGCGCCGCTTCGAGCGCCGCCAGCCCCGGGGAGTCGTCGAGCGCCGGCTGGCCCGGGTTCGGGACGCGGGCGCGGGCGCCGGAGCGGAGGAGGTCGCCCGAGCCGAGCAGC
>DATHJG010000682.1:0-7060 GCA_035489875.1 Solirubrobacteraceae bacterium
CATGGTCGGGCCCGGCGCGCTGGCCGACGACCCGCTGCGCACGCTGCGCGCGGTGCGGATCGCGATCGACCTCGACCTGGAGATCGAGCCCGACACCGCCGCGGCGATCGGCCGCGCGGCGCCCGGGCTGGAGCGGATCGCCGCGGAGCGCATGTTCGGCGAGCTCAAGCAGCTGATCCGCTCGCCCGCGGTGCGCGCCGGGCTGCGGCTCATGGACGCGCACGGGATCACCGCCCAGGTGCTGCCCGAGCTGCTCGCCCTGCGCGGCGTGGAGCAGAACGAGTTCCACCACCTCGATGTCCACGACCACACGCTCGAGGTGCTCGAGCAGGTCGTGGCGATCGAGCGCGACCCGCTCGCGGCGGGCTTCGGCGAGCACGCCGACGCGGTCGCGGCCCTGCTGCGCGAGCCGCTGGCCGACGAGCTCACGCGCGGGGACGCGATGCGGTTCGCCGCGCTCCTGCACGACGCGGCGAAGCCGCAGACGCGCATGCGGCGGCCCGACGGGCGCATCGGCTTCCCCGGCCACGACCGCGCGGGCGCCGACGTCGCCCGCACCGTGCTGCGCCGGCTGCGGGCGTCGGAGAAGCTCGTCGACCACGTCGCCGCCCTCTGCCTGCACCACCTGCGGGTGGGCTTCCTGGTCCACGAGCGCCCGCTCGACCGGCGCGGCATCTGGCGCTACCTGCAGGCGACCGACCCCGACGCGCCCGAGGTCACCGTCTTCACCGTCGCCGACCGGCTCGCCACCCGCGGCCGCAACGCCGAGCCCGCGATCGCCGCGCACCTCGAGGTCGCGCGCGAGCTGCTCGGTCCGGCGCTCGCGCGCCGCGCCGAGGGCCGGCCCCCGCCGCTCGTGCGCGGCGACGAGCTGGCGCGCGAGCTTGGGCTCGCGCACGGCCCGCAGCTCGGCGAGCTGCTCGCCCAGCTCGAGGAGGACCGCTTCGCAGGTGCGATCGCGACGCGCGCGGACGCTATCGCGCGGGCACGGGAGCTGGCCGGCGCCGGCTGAGCGAGCGCACGGCCTCCAGGCACACCTCCGCGCACGCCGCGACCGTCCCGAAGTCCACGTTCGCGGCGACGTCGCGCTGGGAGTGGTAGTTCGGCGCCATCTTGTACTCGTCGATCGCGGCGAGCACGCCCGTCGGGTAGCCGGCCTTGAGCGCGATCAGCGCGTCGGTGGCGAAGCCGGTGCGCAGCCCGCGCCGCAGCCGGTGGCCGGCGCGCTCGCCGCACGCCGCGAGCCAGTCGCGCACCGCCGGCGTGTAGTCGTGCATCCGCAGCATCCCCTCGCCCTCGAGCACGATCGGCTCGGGGCCGCCGACGCACTCGAGCACGACGAACCGCGTCCGTTCCGGCGCCAGCGCGCCGGCGTGGCGGGCGACGAAGCCGCGCATGCCCTCCAGGAACGACTCCTCGCTGCCCGTCGAGAGCAGCAGGACGCGCACGCCGTCCGGCGGCTCGTCGCGCAGCAGCCGCGCCAGCTCGACCAGCACGGCGACCGCGGCGAGGTTGTCGTTCGCGCCCGGCACGACCGAGCGGGCGGCGATGTCGCCCATCGCGACCAGCGACGCGAGCGCCATCCAGCCGCCGAGCCGGCGCACGCCGCGCCGGCCGAGCAGGGCGCCGAGCCCCGCCAGCGCCGGGCCGGCCACGACGATCCGCATCAGCGGCGGCGAGGTCTCCTGGCGGGCGTACCAGTCCGGGAACGTGTCGGCGATCCAGCGGTTCGGTCCGGGATCGAACACGATCCCGCCGTTCGCGGCGTCGTGGTGGGCGACGAACACGACGGTCTCGGCGGCCGCCGGGTCGCCGGCCTCCGCCACCACGTTGCAGGTCCTGCGGCGCGGGAGCAGCCGGCGGAACACGTGCGGGCCGGCCGAGACGTCGTCGACGATCCCGGCGGTCGCCGCGAGCCCGGCGAGCGCCGCGAACGGCCGCGCCCGCCGGCTCAGCCCCGCCGCCGCGCCGGCGGCCGACAGCAGCGCGATCGGGATGGCGAACGAGCCGGTCGCCGGCTCCTCCTCCACGCGCGCCTCCAGCCCCTCCGCGGCGAGCTGATCGCGCAGCCACTCGGCCGCGCGCCGCTCCCCCGCCGACGCGGGCCGCCGGTCGATCGCTTCGAGGTGCTCGACGACGGCGCGCAGTCTGCTCTGGTCCGGCGGCACGGACCGCGGACACTAGCGGGAGAGCGGATCGGTACGGTGCGGCCATGCACGACCCCGACTGCCTGTTCTGCAAGATCGCCGCCGGCGAGATCCCAGCGACGCGCGTGCGCGAGGACGAGCGGACGATCGCCTTCATGGACATCAACCCGGCCACCCGGGGCCACCTGCTCGTGATCCCGCGCGAGCACGCCGCCGGCCTGATCGACGTCGGGGCCGAGGACCTCACGGCGTGCGCGCTGGCCGCGCAGGAGCTCGCAGGGCGCGTGAAGGAGCGGCTCGGCGCCGACGGCGTGAACGTCCTCAACTCGTGCGGGCGCGACGCCTGGCAGACCGTCTTCCACTTCCATCTCCACGTCATCCCGCGCTACGTGGGCGACCCCTTGAGGCTCCCCTGGCTGCCCCAACCGGGCGACCGCGACGAGATCGCGGCCGCGGCTGCGGCGCTCGTCGGATGAAACCTAGTCGAACGTCGCTTGCACTGATACGCACGTTCTGAATAGGTTTGACACGTCGGGACCGGTCGTTCCGGCCGGTCGTCATTCGGGGGCTCGGTGGAGCACCACCAGATGTGGGGAAGGGCAAGGCATGGCTTCAGGGACGGTCAAGTGGTTCTCTGACGACAAGGGGTTCGGCTTCATAACGCCCGACGAGGGCGGCCGGGACCTGTTCGTCCACTTCTCGGGGATCATCGGCGAGGGCTACCGCTCGCTGCCCGAGGGTTCGAAGGTCATATACGAAGAAGAGAACGGCGAGAAAGGGCCGAAGGCCATCAACGTCCAGAAGGTCTGAGCGTGGCGGGGCGGCTCGCGCGGTCCGGCGCCGCCCCGACAGCAACATCGACCGCCTGCTCGTGTTGAATGCCAGCATGAACAGGCTTCTTTCCACGGCGCTGGCGGTGGCGTTCGTCCTGGTCGCACCCGCGGCCGCATCGGCGAAGATCATCGAGGTCGGCGAGCTCGGCACTGCAGCCACGCCGAGCTGCCCGACCAGCCCGTGCCAGGTGATCTCGCGCACGACCGCGTACCAGACGCGGGTCGCCGAGACGCGCGACATGTACGTCGTCCCCAAGGACGGCCGCATCGTCGCCTGGACGATCACGCTCGGCAAGCCGGGCAAGAAGCAGCAGACGTTCTTCGAGGAGAACTTCGGCGGCGCGGCGCAGGCGGGGATCACCGTGCTCAAGCCCGGTGAGCGGCTGTTCGGCCGCGTCGTCGCGCAGAGCCCGGTGGAGACGCTCACGCCGTTCTTCGGGCAGACCGTGCAGTTCCCGCTCGAGACGTCGCTCGCGGTGACGAAGGGGTCGATCGTCGCTCTCTCGGTGCCGAGCTGGGCGCCGGCGCTCGGCCTCGGACTCCCCCGCGACAACGTCTGGCGGGCGAGCCGCGACGTGGACGCCTGCGACGACACCCAGACCCAGAGCGCCCAGATCGACCTGCGCGACCTGACGCGGTACAAGTGCACCTATCGGACCGCGCGGCTCAGCTACACCGCGACGCTGATCACGACCCCGGTGGCGCCCGAGCCGGCGAAGCCGAAGCCATAGGGGCCCGTCCCAGAAGTCGGCACGACCGGACGACGACCGCACCGACTGTTCTTGGACGGACCCCCTAGGGGCCGACGCCGAGGACGTCGAGCAGCGCGTCGACGACCTCCGGATCGAACTGGGTGCCCGAGCGCGCGCGTAGCTCGGCCACCGCGTCGGACCGGCGCAGCGCGCGCCGGTAGGGGCGGCGGGCGATCATCGCGACGTAGGCGTCGCAGGCCAGGATGATGCGCGAGCCGATCGGGATCTGCCCGCGCATGAGGCCGTCGGGATAGCCGCTGCCGTCCCAATGCTCGTGCTCGTGGCGGACGATCGGCGCGAGCGGCGCGAGCTGGGGGAGGCGCCGCAGGATGCCCTCGCCGATCACCGAGTGCTGGGCCATGACGTTCCACTCGGCGTCGTCGAGCGTGCCGGCCTTGCGCAGGATGTCGAACGGGATGGCCAGCTTGCCGACGTCGTGCAGCAGCGCGCCGTGGCCGATCCGCTCGACGGTCTCGGCGGTGAGGCCGAGCAGCATCGCGACGCTGGTCGCCAGGCGGACCACCTGCTGGGAGCGGCCGTGCGTGTAGTCGTCGCGCGCGTCGATCGCTGCGGCCAGCGCCTCCACGGCGGCGGGCGACGCGTCGGCCCGCTGCAGGCGGGCCAGCTCCTCCTCGGCGTCGGGATTGGCGACCGCGACGCGCCCCTTGCCGGTGCGCTTGGCCAGCAGCAGCGCGCGGTCGGCGGCGCCGAGCAGGTCGTCGGCGCCCATCCCCGGCTCCCACGCCGACACGCCGATCGAGCAGCCCCCGATCGGGCCGTCGTGGTCGCGCGGCGTGCCCGCGTGCACGCGGGCACGCACGCGCTCGGCCACGGCGCGGGCCGCGTGCAGCTCGGTGCCGGGCAGCACCAGCACGAACTCGTCGCCGCCGTAGCGGGCGACCTGGTCGTATGGGCGCACCTCCGCGCGAAGCGCGTCCGCGACGCGGCGCAGCAGCGCGTCGCCGGCCGGGTGGCCGAGCTCGTCGTTGACGCGCTTGAAGTCGTCGAGGTCGATCAGCACGCAACACAGCGGCTGCTCCTCGCGCGCCGCGCGGGCGATCTCCTCGCGCACGCGGACCTGCATGGCGCCGTGGTTGAGCAGGCCGGTGAGCGCGTCGGTGCTGGCGGCGGTGCGGATGTCGTCGTACGCCTCGGCGTTGTGGCAGGCGACGACGGCGAGGTCGGCGATCGCCTCGAGCACGTACAGGTCCTCGGCGGCGAGCTCGCGTTGATCGCTGAAGCCGATCGAGAGCGCGCCGCGCAGCTCGCCGTTCCAGCGCATCGGAACGCCGACGCCGGAGCGCACGCCGGGCAGGACGACGTTGCCGGGGAGCGTCATCTCGTCCCGGTAGTCCGACGTCGTGACCGGCCGGCCCTCCGCGAGCACGTGGCCGGCGATCCCCTGCCCGGGCTCCAGGCGGCTGCCGAACCACTCGTCGGGCACGTTGTGGCCGGCGGTGGCGAGCGCGGCGCCGTCGTCGTCGAGCAGGTAGACGCCGGAGACCGCGCCCCCGACGGCGAGCCCGGCCTCGCGGGCGAGCGTGTCGAGCACCGCTTGGAGCTCGAGCGAGACGTTCAGCGCGTGGGCGGCGCGGGCGAGCGCGGCGTCGCGCTGTGCCTGGACGACGCGGCGCCGCTCGGACTCCAGCAGCGCCAGCCCGAGCGCGGCCTGGTTGGCGAGCGTCTCGGCGATCAGGATCTCGTCGGGCGTCCACGGGAGCGCGGCGCGGCGGCCGAGGATCGCGACGTGGCGCACGTCGCCGGCCCACGCGAGCGGGACGAGCAGCGCCGTGGCGGCGGCGTCGAGTCGCGCGTGGAGCGCGGGGCCGAGCTCGGGCGCGACGCGCGGCCCGTCGAGCGCGAGCGTGCGCGCGGTGGCGGCGACGTGGGCGACGGCCGGCGCGCCGGCCGCGTCCGCGCCGAGGAGCTCGACGCCGTCGACCGCGAGCGCGCCGCGCGCCTCGGCGGCGAGCAGCGCGAGCAGCTCGTCGTCCCCGCACGCCGACAGCGCCGCCTCGGAGAGGCGCCGCAGGGGAGCATGCGCGACGTGCGCTCGGGTGGTCGATGCAGTGGTCGGTGGAATGACAGCCTTCGGCCGAACGGTCCACAACTGACTATCGGCCTGCGGCGGCCGGCCTTGATGCGCGCAGGGGAGGAGATCGAGCCGGGCGCGCGCGCTCAGCAGGCGCCGGCGTTCTGCGCGCAGAAGTCCTCGAACTGCTGCGGCGGCGATCCGGCCGCGGGCGGGGTGTCGTTCGTCGCCGTGTCCGGCGCGGTGGTCGCCTCGGGCGCGACCGCGCCGCCGCCCGTGTCGGCGGACGGGGTCGGCGTGGCGGTGGCATCGGCGCCGGGATCGGCCGTGCCGCTGTCGGCGTTCGAACCGCTGGTGCCGTCGGAGCCGGACGGCGCGTCGTCGGCGGCGTTCGAGCCCCCGAGGTCGGCGTCGCTCGGAAGCGTCAGCGCCGCCGGCGCGCCCGGCACCTCGTCGGACGCGACCTCGCTGCCGCCGCAACCGGCGGCGAACGCGAGGACGGCGACCAGGAGCGCCATCAGGGAGGTGCGCGTCGAGCGGCGCATGGAAGCGGGCAGATCAGCGGGGCAGCGCGGCCATGCGGCGGCCGCAGTGCGGGCAGTCGTTGAGGTCTTTTTGCGCATGCTGGTCGCACCAGTTGCAGAAGCGCAGGTTCTCCACCGCCCACGGGAGCGAGGACTCCGACGGGGCGACCGGGAGCAGCTTGCCGACGATCTCCATCGGCTCCCCGGTGTCGCGGTCGCGATACGTCTCACCTTCCTCGGCGGGCAGCAGCACCTCGCGGCCCGTCGACGGGGTGCGCAAGCGATAAAGCTGGCGCTGACTCATCGGCGTGCAGCCTAGCAACGCCTCCGGTCGCGTTCGCCGCCGCCGGCGTGCGTATACGCTCGCCGCCGTGCGCGTGCTCATCTTCCACGGGTACCTGCTGCGTGGGACCGGCTCGAACGTGTACAACGCCGCCCTCGGCGAGGCGTTCGTGCGCGGCGGGCACGAGGTGCACCTGCTCTGCCAGGACCGGACGCCGCTCGAGCTGCCGTGGATCGACGCCGCCGGCGACTGGGACGGCGGCGCGCTGGACCTCACCGTGCGCCGGGACCCGCCTCGCGCGACCGCGTACCGGCCGGACATCGGCGGCCTGCTGCCGGTCTACGTGGCCGACCGCTACGAGGGCGTCGAAGCCCGGCCGTACCCGGCGCTGAGCGACGACGAGGTCGCGGCGTACGTCAAGCGCAATGTCGAGGCCGTGCGCGAGGTCGCCGGCCGGGCGCGGCCGGACGTCGCGCTGGCCAACCACCT
>DATHJG010000683.1:0-5210 GCA_035489875.1 Solirubrobacteraceae bacterium
GTGGAGGATCCGCATCGGCTCGGCCGGTCGGCCGGGCTCGGTGTGCTCCTGACCCCAGCCGGCGAGTGCGTGCAGGACGCCGAGCGCGTCCGCGCCGGTCGTCGTGAGGCGGTACTCGTGGCGGGTGCGCCGCCGGTCGCGGTAGGGAACGCGGACGAGCAGGCCGGCGTCGACCAGGCGCGCGAGCCGGCTGGAGAGGATGTTGTCCGCGATCCCGAGCCCGGCGCGGAAGTCGTCGAAGCGCGTGACCCCCATGGTCGCGTTGCGCAGGATCAGCAGCGTCCACCGTTCGCCGAGGACGTCGATGGCGCGGCCGATCGGACACGGCACGTCCCCTCGTCGGTCGAAGGGCACGTTCGGGTACTCCTTCCCAAGCTGGCTTGCGTTTCGCAAGTTTACAGGCTCAGCTGCGTCGTATGACCGACGTGCAGATCGCAAGCCAGGCTGCGTCGGGGGTGGAGCGCCGGCTGGACGGCACGGTCGCGATCCTGACGATGCGGTATCCGCCGTACAACCTGCTGGACCCCGTGCTGACGAAGCGGGTCGCCGAGGGGCTCCGGTGGGCCGGCGCGGAGGGCGCGCGCGCGGTCGTGCTCCGAAGCGCGCTGCGCCACTTCTCCGCGGGCGCCGACCTCGACGAGATGCTGCCCGCGGCCGAGCGCGGCGACGGCGTCCTGGACTGGCCGATGCTGGAGGTCCTGCGCGCGTTCGAGGAGCTGCCCGTCCCGATCGTCGCCGCCGTGCACGGGGTCTGCGTCGGCGGCGGGCTCGAGCTTGCGCTCGCGTGCGACCTGGTGGTGGCCGCCGAGTCGGCGAAGCTCGGCTCGGTCGAGGCGACGGTCGGCCTGCATCCGCTGATGGGCGCGATCCAGCGCGTCGCGCAGCGCGCCGGCGCGGCGCGCGCGAAGGAGATGGCGATGCTCGGGCGCCGCTATGACGCGCGCACGCTGGAGCGCTGGAACGTGATCAACCGCGTCGTCGAGGACGAGCGACTCGACGACGCCGTGATGACGCTCGCGCGCGAGCTCGCCGCCGGCCCGACGGTGGCGCACGCCGCCACCAAAGCGCTCGTGTCGATCGCGATCGACCGCGGCGTGCACGCGGCCGACGAGGCGATGGCCGAGCTGCAGAAGCCGATCTTCCGCTCGCACGACTTCCACGCCGCGGTGCAGTCGTTCCGGACCGACGGCCCGGGCATGGCCCGCTTCCAGGGACACTGACGTGTCGCGCCCGCTCTCCGGCATCCGCGTGCTCGACTTCTCGCGCGTGCTGGCCGGGCCGCACTGCGCGGAGACGCTGCTCGACCTCGGCGCCGAGGTGATCAAGCTCGAGCCGCCGACCGGCGACCTGTCGCGCCAGGCGTTGCCGCGCAAGGGCGAGATCTCGGGCTACTACGCCCAGCAGAACGCCGGCAAGCGCAACGTCTCGATCGACCTCAACAAACCCGGCGCGCGCGAGGTCGCCCTGCGCCTGTGCGACCGGGCCGACGTGATCGTCGAGAGCTTCCGCCCCGGCACGCTCGCGGCGTTCGGGCTCGACTACGACAGCGTCGCGGAGCGCAAGCCGCGCGTCGTCTACGCATCGATCACCGGCTACGGCCAGCACGGGTCGTGGCGCGCCCGCTCGGCCTACGCCCCGACGGTCCAGGCCGAGGCGGGGATCACTGCGATCACCGAGCGGCAGTTCGGGCGGTTGCGCACCGACTCGCTCTCGCACGCCGACGTCTACTCCGGCCTGCATGCCGCGATCGCGATCCTCGCGGCGCTGCACCACCGCGACCGCACCGGAGACGGCCGGTACGTCGACATCGCGATGGCCGCCGTGATGCTCTCGATCAACGAGCGCGTGCACGTCGACCTGGCGGACGAGGACCTCGGGGCGGAGCCGCCCATCCTGGGCGCGACCGACACCGAGTTCTTCACCGGCCCGGACGGCGAGACGTTCGTCAGCCCGATGAGCCTCGTCGGCAGCATGTCGTTCCAGTTCTACCTCGCCGCGATGCGGCGACCCGACCTCGCGGACGACCCGCGCTTCGCGACGCCCGAGGCGCGGGAGCAGAACCTGGACGCGCTGCGCGCGATCGTGCAGGAGTGGATCTGGACGTTCGACGACATGGCCTCGCTCGACGCCCAGCTCGACGAGGCGAAGATCCCGACCGGCCGGATGCGCACCGTCGGTGGGCTGGCGGGGAGCGGATGGGCGCGGCAGTGGGTCGCCACGCGCACCGTGCCCGATCGCAGCGGAGGCGAGATCACGGTGCCGGGGCGGCCATGGCACTTCAGCGGCGACGACGGCGAGCCGGAGCGGTCGCCGGCGCGCCGGGGCGAGCACAACGAGGAGGTACTGGCGGAGCTCGGCTACGACGCCGCCGAGATCGACGCGCTGCGCCGCGGCGGGGTGCTCGTATGCGATGGGTGACCTACGTCTCGCCGCGCGACGGCCGCGAGCGCGCCGGCGCGCTGCGCGACGGGGCGATCCACGGCGTGCGCGAGCCGCTGATCGACCTGCTCGCGCGCCAAGGGCTCGCTTCCGTGGTGGACCCGGTCGAGATCGTCCCGCAGGTGGACGCGAGGCTGCGCGCGCCGGTGCCGTCCCCGCCGTCGATCCGCGACTTCATGGCCTTCGAGGAGCACGTCGTGACCTCGATGCACGCGATCGGGCGGGAGGTGGACCCCGTCTGGTACGAGATCCCGGTCTTCTACTTCACCAATCCCGCGGCGGTTCGCGGGCCGCGCGACCCGGTGGAGATCGCGCCGGGCTCCGCGGCCTTCGACTATGAGCTCGAAGTCGCAGCGGTGATCGGCCGGCCGGGCGCGAACATCCCGGTCGCCGCGGCCGCGGAGCACATCGGCGGCTACACGATCCTGTGCGACTGGAGCGCGCGCGACCTGCAGGAGCTGGAGATGCGCGTGGGCCTCGGGCCGGCCAAGGGCAAGGACACCGCGACGTCCTTCGGCCCGTGGCTCGTCACCCCGGACGAGCTCGAAGACCGCCGCACGGGCAAGGCGTTCGACCTCGCGATGACGGCCTCGGTCAACGGCACCGAGTACAGCGCCGGCAACCTCGCCGACCTGCACTGGTCGTTCGAGCAGATGATCAGCTTCGCCTCGCGCGGAACGGAGCTGCGCGCGGGCGACGTCATCGGCTCCGGCACCGTGGGGAGCGGCTGCATCCTCGAGCTGTCTCGTGTCCACGGGACCGAGTCGTTCCCGTGGCTGCGCCCGGGCGATCGCGTGCAGGTCGAGGTCGAGCGCCTCGGCAGCCTCGAGTCCACCATCGCTCCCGCCCTCCCCCTCGACCCCCAGTGGCCATGACGATCATCCCCCCGAGGATGCTGGCCACGGAGCGTATGGTTGCCGTGTGAGCACGCTCGCCGACAGCGCCGCCGTGCTTGTCCGCGAGGACGGACCAGCCGCGCGCGTCACGCTCAACCGAGCGGGGAAGCGCAATGCGCTGAGCCTCGAGCTGATGCAGGAGCTGCTCGCGTCGTTGCGATCCGTCAGCGGCGAGCCCGGCGTACGGGCGATCGTGCTCGAGGGCGCCGGCCCGGCGTTCTCGGCCGGGCACGACCTGAGCGAGATGATCGGGCGCGACGTCGCGTTCTACCAGCGGCTCTTCGACGTCTGCACGGAGTTGATGGAAGGCATCCACCGGCTGCCCCAACCGGTGATCGCCAAGGTCGAGGGAATCGCCACGGCGGCGGGCTGCCAGCTCGTCGCCGCCTGCGACCTCGCGGTGGCCGCCGAGGGCGCGCGCTTCGCCACGCCCGGCGTGAAGATCGGGCTCTTCTGCTCGACGCCGATGGTCCCGCTGTCACGCGCGATCGGCCGCAAGCGCGCGCTCGACATGCTCCTCACCGGCCGGACGATCGACGCCGCCACCGCGCTCGAGTGGGGCCTGGTGAACCGCGTCGTGCCGGCCGAGGCGCTCGAGGACGAGGTGAAGGCGCTCGTGGAGGCGATCGCCCGCTCCAGCCCGCTCACCGTCGGGATCGGCAAGGAGGCGTTCTATGCGCAGATCGAGCTCGACGAACATCGCGCCTACGACCTGACCAGGAGCGTGATGGCGATGAACGCGGGCGCCGGCGACGCTCAGGAGGGCATGTGCGCGTTCCTCGAGAAGCGGCCGCCAACGTGGCAAGGGAGCTGACGGCTCAGCGCAGCTCCTGGACGCGGATCAGGTTGCCCGCGGGATCGCGGAAGGCGCAGTCGCGAACCCCGTAGGGCTGCTCGGTCGGCTCCTGGACGACGTCGGCGGCGCTGGCCTGCAGCCGCTCGAAGGTGCCGTCGAGGTCGGTGGTGGCCAGGTTGATGCCGGCGTAGGTGCCCTTGGCCATCATCTCGGCGATGGTGCGGCGCTCGTCGTCGGTGATGCCGGGGTCGGCGGCCGGCGGATGCAGGACGATGGACGTGCTGGGCTGGTCGGGGGGGCCGACGGTGATCCAGCGCATCCCGTCGTATCCGACGTCGTTGCGGACCTCGAACCCGAGGGTGTCGCGGTAGAAGGCCAGGGCGGCGTCGGGGTCGTCGTGCGGGAGGAAGCTCGAGTGAATGGTGATGTCCATGGCGATCAGGCTAGTTGCGGCTCGTGACCTGCGCTTCTCGATTCCTGATCGGCCTGGTCACCCGTTTCGCCACGCACGACGGCATCCCCGCCGTCGCGTGCGCCGCGTGGCGCCGGTAGGCGCTGGGCGGCATGCCGACCAACTCGGTGAAGCGAGTGCTGAACGTGCCCAGCGACGAGCAGCCGACCTCGAAACAGACTTCGGTGACGCTGAGGTCACCACGACGCAACAGCGCCATCGCGCGCTCGATGCGCCGCGTCATCAGATAGCTGTACGGCGACTCGCCGTAGGCGAGCCGGAACTGGCGGCTGAGATGCCCGGCCGACATGTGCGCGCCGCGCGCGAGCGCCTCGACGTCCAGCGGCTGCGCATACTCCCGGTCGATCCGGTCGCGGACGCGACGCAGCAGCGCGAGGTCGCGCAGGTGCTGCGCCGCGGCGGGTCTGCTGGTCACCGCGAGATCATGCCACGTCGCGGCCTCGGTCAGGTGCGGACGTAGGCCGCGAGGTGCTCGCCGGTGAGGGTGGAGCGGGCGGCGACGAGGTCGGCGGGTGTGCCCTCGAAGACGATCCGGCCGCCGTCGTGGCCGGCGCCGGGGCCGAGGTCGATGATCCAGTCGGCGTGCGCCATGACCGCCTGGTGGTGC
>DATHJG010000684.1:0-6284 GCA_035489875.1 Solirubrobacteraceae bacterium
GTCGAGCTGCCGGTGGAGCTGCAGGTCGAGGTCGACGGCGAGCCCGTCGAGGAGGAGCCGGACCCGCGCCCGCAGCCGCCACCCGCGCCCACGCCGGCGGCGATCCCCGAAGACGGCGGTGACGGGCCGAGCCCGCTCGCCGCGGTCGGCCTCGGCGCGCTCGGCCTGGTCGCCGGGCTCGGCGCCGGCACCGCGCTCGGCCGCCGCTGAGCTAGCCTGGATCCAGGCTGAGCGGTCCCACGCGCCGGCTGGGACCGTCCCGCCGCGCAAGTTGGGTCCCGCGCCTCTCGCGCGGCGCGGCGGCGTTGGGCACGCTGCGCCGCATGCCGTCCAGCTCGTTCCCGCTCCTCGCCCTGCTCCCCGCCACCGCGCTGATCGCGACGTTCGCGCTGCTCGGCTGCGGCGGCCCCGACTTCGAGGGGAAGGTCGACGTCCCGGATGGCTACGCGACCTACCGCGGCAACGGCGTCACGTTCGTCCACCCGGCGGCGTGGAAGCCGACGACCCGCGATCTCGGCAAGGGCATCAGCGAGGTCCGCTTCGAGGATCCGGCCGGCAAGTCCGCGGTGGCGCTCACCGTGCAGACCGGCGTCGGCGACCGCTTCGACGCGATGCTCGACAGTGAGCGCGACGTGCTCGAGACGACCGCAGGGGCGGACGTCTCGCAGGACGCGGTCGACGTGCCCGGCGCCCGCAAGGCGTACCGCAGCACGATCGAGCTGCCCGAGTCAACGAGCGAGGCGGTCGACGTGCTCGCGCCCGACGGCCGCCACCTCGCGCTCGCCGCCGGCGGCGACGCGGACGCGCTCGACGTCGCCGCCGTCGTCGCGTCGCTGCGGCTGGAGCGGGCGTGACGCGGCGCCCGCGCCCGTCCGAGCCGCTGCCCGCGGCGTTGAGCGGCTGGCCCGGGTGGGCCGCGTTCGCCGCGCTCGGCGGCACGTGGATCGCCGGGCTGCTCGCCACCGTGCTCGCGGCCGTCGCGTTCACCGGCGCCGGCGCGGCCGCCGGCCGGCTCGCGGTCGTGCTGCTGTCCGCCGCGGGGACGGTGGCGGCGCTCGCCTGGCTCGCCGCCCGCACCGGACGGCTCGCGCCCGACCGCTTCGGCCTGCGGCCCGTCGACCCGCGGCGGGCGCTGGACGCGGTGGCCGTCGCCGTCGCGCTGCTCGCCGCGTCGTGCGCGCTGCTCGCGCTCTCCGGCGCGCTCGGCGAGCTGCGCGTGCCGCGCGAGCTGAGCCGCCTCGACGGCCTCGCCTGGGAAGCCGGCGCGGGAGAGCCCGCCGTGCCGTTCGACGCCGCCGCGGCCGCCGCGCTGCTCTGCCGCGCGGTGATCGGCGTCGCCGTGCTCGAGCTCGTGCTGCGCGGGGTCGTGCTGGCCGCGCTCGCCCGGCTGATCGGCGCCTGGCCCGCGATCGGCGCGACCGCCGTGCTCGGCGCGGTCTCGTTCGGCGCGGTCGCGGGCGACGGGCGCCTGCTCCTCCCGGCGCTCGTGCTCGGCGCGCTGCTCGGCCCGCTCGCGGTCGCAACCGGCTCGATCGTCCCCGGCGCCGGGCTCTCCGCCGCGTTCGCCGGCGCGGCGCTGGCCGGCGCCTGCGGCTGGGGGCCGCTCGCCGCCGCGGCCGTCGCGCTCGCCTGCGCGACGCTTGCGGCCGCCCTGCTGTTCGGCATCGCCGGGAGCGCCCGCCGCACCGCCCCCGAGCGGCTGGCCGCCCCGGGCGTGCGCGGCCTCGTCGCCGAGCAGGGCCAGACCGCAGCGGAATCGATGGGGATGCTGCTGCTGGTCGCGCTGATCGTCGGCGCGCTCGTCGCGATCGGTCTGCAGACGCAGATCGCCAACCAGGTCGGCTTGCTGATCTGCCGCATCGCCGGCGGCGACTGCGCCGCCCAGCAGGCTGCGGCGGACAAGGACTGCCTGGTCAGCTCCTCGACCAGCAAGGGCGGCGCGGCCGTGACGGTCGCGATCGTGAAGGTCGGCCAGGAGTCGACGATGATCAAGCAGGTCTACGCCGACGGCCGCACGGTCTTCACGCTGCTCAAGAACGGCTCCGCAGCCGCCGAGCTGATCGCCGGCGCGAAGGCCAGGGCCGGCAAGGTCGGCTTCGACGCGTCCGCCTCGGCGAGCGCCGGCGGCAAGCTCGAGGGCGCGCGCACGTACACGTTCACCGACCCCGAGAAGGCCAAGCAGTTCGAGGACCAGGTGCGCAGCCACGGCTCGTTCGGCCAGGTCGCGCGCGACGCCGTCGAGGGCTTCGACCCGTTCGGCCTCAAGGATTGGGCGCTCGACCACACGATCGGCGCGGACGTCGATCCCGAGGACCTGCCCACGCCGGACTCGACCTACGTGAGCGTCGAGGCGCTGATCAGGGGCGAGGCCAAGGCGATCGGCAACGTCGTGATCGCCGACGCGGGCGCCAAGGGGCTGCTCCAGTACGCCGGCGGCGCGCGGCTGTACACGTCCGGCCCGGACAAGGGCAAGGTCGAGCTCAACCTCAAGCTGGACGCGGAGGTCGCGGCCAACCTCGGGCTGCTCACGTTCGGCCCCGAGGTCAACGCGAAGTCGCAGTTCATCGCCACCGTCACGCTCGACAAGGACCACGGCTACCGCCCCTCGCACCTCAAGGTGATCGGGAACGCCGGCTACAACGGCGACCTCAGGGACGCCGACGTCGTCCTCAAGCCGACCGAGGGGCAGATCAAGGAGGTCCAGAACGCGTTGAAGGCCGGGAAGCTGAAGAGCGCCGCGTTCGGCTCGACCGACGGCACCGGGAAGCAGGTCGAGCTCAGCGCCGACATGGACCTCACCACCGACGCGGAGCGCGACGACGCGCTGGCGCTGTTCAGCGGCGTCGTGCCCGCCACCGTCGCCGCCGGGCGCACCGTCGCGCGCCTGGACGAGAAGGGCCGGCTGACGTTCCAGGTCTACGACACGACCGCGTCCAGCACCGAGGCCGGGCTGAAGGTCGGGCTGGGTCCGGGCATCGGCGCCGAGGGATCGCAGACGCGCGACGATCGTGACCTCGGAGGCTCCTGGGTGCGGGAGCCCGGCGCGGGCTGGGCCCGGCGCAACTGCGGGCTGCGGTAACAGGTTGGCGCCGATTCCCATCCGGCCCCCGCGTACAATGGGCTGGGACTTGGCGATCGCCGATCAGATCAAACGCGACGTGACCACGGCTTTGAAGGCCGGAGATCGTGATCGCGTCGGCGCGCTCCGGCTGGTGCTCTCCGAGCTGCAGAAGGCGGCGAAGGAGGGTGGCGGGGACGAGCAGGCGGTGCTGCGCCGCGAGCGCAAGCGCCGGCGCGAGTCCGAGGCGGCGTTCCGCGCCGCGGGGCGCGCGGAGCTGGCGCAGGCCGAGGCGTACGAGGCCGGGGTGATCGAGGCGTACCTCCCGGCCGAGCTCGGCGACGCGGAGCTCGACGCGCTCGTGGCGCAGGCGATCGAGGAGACCGGGGCCGAAGGGCCGCGGGACATGGGCAAGGCGATCCAGCACGTGATGGCGGCCGCCGGTGGGCGAGCCGATGGAAAGCGGGTGTCGACAAAGGTGAAAGAAGCGCTCAGCTAGATGGCAAGACGGCAACTGGAGCTATCCAACGAAGTGGCGGCCGAGCTGGCCGGCGCGCAGGACGTGATCCTCAAGACGCTCGAGGAGCACCTCAGCGCGGACATCTTCCTCCGCGGCAACGTGGTGACGCTCGACGGCGACGCCGAGGCGGTCCAGCTCGCCGCGACGGTCGTGCGCGAGCTGTCCGAGCTCGTCGCGCGCGGGCACGAGATCGGGCCGGCGACGATCGAGTCGGTCTCGCGCGTGCTCGACCAGGCCGAGTCGCCGAGCAAGGTGCTCGACGAGGTCGTCTGGCGCCATCGCAACCTGAAGGTCGCGCCGAAGTCCGTCAACCAGAAGCGCTACGTGGACGCGATCCGGCGCTCGACGATCACGTTCGGGATCGGCCCGGCCGGCACCGGCAAGACCTTCCTGGCGATGGCCATGGCGACCGCCGCGCTCTCGCGCCGCGAGGTGAACCGGATCATCCTCACCCGTCCGGCGGTCGAGGCCGGCGAGCGGTTGGGCTTCCTGCCCGGCGACCTGATGGCGAAGGTCGACCCGTACCTGCGGCCGCTGTTCGACGCGCTGCACGACATGATGGACGCCGAGCGCGTCTCCGCGCACCTGGAGCGCGGCGTGATCGAGGTCGCGCCGCTGGCATTCATGCGTGGCCGTACCCTCAATGACTCGTTCGTGATCCTCGACGAGGCGCAGAACACGTCGCCCGAGCAGATGAAGATGTTCCTCACCCGGCTCGGGTTCGGCTCGCGGATGGTCGTCACCGGCGACATCACGCAGATCGACCTGCCGCGCGAGCAGCAGTCGGGTCTCGTGGTCGTCAACGACATCCTCGCCGGGGTGGACGGGGTGGAGTTCGTGCGCTTCGGCGGCGAGGACGTCGTGCGCCACAAGCTCGTGCAGCGGATCGTGGCCGCGTACGACGAGCACGGCTCACGGCAGGCTCCGCGGCTGGGGCAGGCCGACCACCGCCGCCGCCCGGCGTGAGCCCGCTCGACGTGGACGTGCTCGGCGAGTTCCTGCCCGCCGAGCGGGTTCTGCGTGCGTGCGTGCTCGCGGCCGCGACCGCCGGGGTGGAGGATGGACACGTGGCCGTCGCGTTCATCACCCCGGAGGAGATCGCAGCGCTCAACGCGGAGCACCGCGGCAAGGACGGCCCGACCGACGTGCTCTCGTTCCCGGTCGACGGGGACGGCGCCGTGGTCGGCGAGCGCGAGCTGGGCGACGTCGTGATCTGCCCCGAGCACACCGAGGACCTGACCGAGGCGGTCGTCCACGGCGTGCTGCACCTCGTCGGGATGGACCACGAGACCGACGACGGCGAGATGCTGGCCCTGCAGGCGGAGGTGCTGTCATGGATGAGGTGACGCGGTCCGGGTTCGTCGCGCTGGCGGGGCGGCCGAACGTCGGGAAGTCGACGCTCGTGAACGCGATGGTCGGCCGCAAGGTGGCGATCGTGTCCGACAAGCCGCAGACCACGCGGCGCGCGATCCGCGGCGTGGCGACCCGCGACGACGTCCAGATCGTGCTGACCGACCTGCCGGGCGTGCAGCGCCCGCGCGACGAGCTGACGCGGCGGATGCAGCGCCGCGTCGAGCAGGAGCTGCGTGAGGCCGACGCGGCGCTGTTCGTCCTGAACGGCGACCAGGGCGTGGGCGGGCCGGGCGACCACTGGATCGCGCAGGCGCTGGCCGGAACGAGCGTGCCGGTCGTGATCGCGGTCAACAAGCTCGACCGGACGTCGAATGCGCGCACGGTCGCGGCGCTCCAGGCAGCCGCCGACCTCGGCCTCGACGCCGAGGTGTTCCCGGTCTCCGCGCGCACGGGGAGCGGGGTGGAGACGTTGGTGTCGCACCTGGCCGGGCTGCTGCCCGCCGGCCCGTTCTACTTCCCGCCCGAGGAGATCTCCGACCAGCCGGAGTCGGTGCTGCTGGCCGAGCTGGTCCGCGAGCAGGTGCTCTCGCGCACCCGCCAGGAGCTGCCGCACGCCGTCGAGGTCCAGGTCGAGGAGGTCGAGGATCGCGGCGACCTGATCGCGGTCCGGGCGCTGCTGTGGGTCGAGACCGAGTCGCAGAAGGGCATCGTGATCGGCAGCGGCGGGCGGATGATCAAGGCGATCGGGTCCGCGGCGCGGCGCGAGCTGGAACGCGAGCTCGCAGCGCGCGTCCACCTGGACCTCTCGGTGCGCGTGCGCCGGTCGTGGCGCGCGGACGACGGGCTGCTCGATCGCCTCGGCATCACCTAGACGTCGAACACCAGCCGCTCACCGCTCCGCCGCACGGTCGAGCCGACGGCGGCGCAGCGCTCCTCGAGCAGGGCGAGTAGCAGCGTGGACTCGACCTGGCTGGCGCGGCGCGTGTGCGCGAACTCGAGCTTCACCGGCACGGCCTCGATCCGGAGCGGACCGCCGACGTCGAGCGTGATCAGCCAGAGCAGCCCGAGGTCGTTGCGCAGCGACGAGTCGACGGCGTAGTCGTCGATGAAGTCGCCGAGGTCGAACAGCGTGCGGCCGCTCGGCCCCTGCGGGACGTGCGCCGAGTGGCCGGCGACGAGCGTCGCTCCCGCCTCCTCGAGCTCGCCGGCGGCACGGCGGACGTGCGCCACGGGCCGGGCGCGCATGTTCGGCCCCCAGTGCGGCGAGACGATCGCCACGTCGGCATCCGGGCCGGGCGCGCAGGACTCGCGCAGCCAGTCCGGCACGTGGTGGTGGAGGTCGGCGAACGCGAC
>DATHJG010000685.1:0-2769 GCA_035489875.1 Solirubrobacteraceae bacterium
CGGGCCAGGGCGGCATCCACCGGTTCTGGGGTGATGGTGTCGATCCCCTTGAGCACCCACGAGTCCGAGATCGCGGTCGACAGCAACGGGATGCCGAGCGTCCCGACGCTTCCCGCGACGAGGGCCGTGACGAGCGCCGACGCGATCAGGTTCGCGAGGGCGCCGAAGATCCGGTCGGCGCCGGACAGGACGCCGTCCTGGATGCGTCCCCGGATCGCGCGCCCGATTGCGGTGCCGGCGGCGTGGCCGCCAACGAGCAGGGCGACGCCGATCGCGACCGTGATCACGGTGCGCCAGAACGGCGCGGGGATGATGCCCGCCACGAACGGGATCGCGAAGAACGCGGCGATCCCGCCGGCGATGATCCCGGCGATCGCGCCGATGCTGCGCGCGAATCCGCTCCGCCAGCCCTCGCCCAGGTATACGAGGAACAGCAGGATCAGGAACACGTCGAGCAGTCGCGCGGCGAGCATGCTCTCATCGTATGCGGCGGATCGTATGCGCGAGCACGGCAGCTACACCGCGGCGATCCGCCGATCCAGGTGCCGCTGCTCTGCCGGGTTCGCCGCGAGCTCGCGCGCCTGCACGAACGCGGCCCGCGCCGCATCCCGGTCGCCGGCCCGGGCGAGCAGCTCGCCCCGCGACGCGTGGAACAGGTGATACCCCTCGAGCGCGCCCTCCGCCCCGATCCCGTCGAGCAGGGCGAGCCCGGCGCGCGGCCCGTCGGCCATCGCCACCGCGACGGCGTGGTTGAGCGCGACGACGGGGGAGGGCGACACCTCGAGCAGCCGCACGTAAAGGTCGGCGATGAGCGTCCAGTCGGTGTCGGCGGGGGTCGCCGCGTTGGCGTGCTGCGATGCGATGAGTGCCTGCAGCTGGAACGGGCCCGCCGCCTCCCGTCCGAGCACGCGCCGCAGGATCGTGTTGGCGCGGGAGATCAGCTCGCCGTCCCAGCGCGAGCGGTCCTGGTTCTCGAGCTGGACGATGTCGCCCGCCCCGTCGAGACGGGTGTCGAGCCGGGCGCGGTGGTACAGCTCCAGGGCGAGGAGGCCCTCGACCTCGGCGTTGCCGGGCAGCAGCGAGCGGGCGACGATCGTCAGGCGCACCGCTTCGTCCGCGAGCGAGACGCGCACGGCATCCTGAGACTCACCGCGCGCCAGGTAGCCCTCGTTGAAGACGAGGTAGAGCACCGTGAGCAGCGCCTCGACGCGCTCGTCGAGCTCGGCGGGGATGCTGAGCGGAATGCGGGCGTCGCGGATCTTGCGCTTGGCCCGCACGATGCGCTGGGCGAGCGTCGCCTCGGGGAGCAGGAACGCGGCCGCGATCTCGGACGTGGTCAGCCCGCCGAGCAGGCGCAGGGTGAGGGCGACCTGGGTGTCGCGGTCGAGGGCGGGGTGGCAGCACAGCAGCATGAGCCGTAGTTGCTCGTCGCCGACCTCGCCACGCTCGTCGAAGAGCTCGTCCTGGATGAGAGCTTCCACGATCGGCACCTCCTCAGGCTCTTCGGGTGGCCGGGTCAGTTCGGGTGCGGCGGCACGCAGGCGGCGGTCGGCGCTGGCGGCGCGGCGCAGCCGGTCGATGGCACGATTATGGGCGACGCTGTACAGCCAGCCGGCGGGGTTGTTCGGGATGCCGGCGGTCGGCCAGGTCTCGACGGCCTGCAGCAGGGCATCCTGCACGCTGTCGTCGGCAAGGTCGACGCTGCCGAAGCGCGACGCCAGGAGGGCGAGCACGCGGCCGCTCTCCTCGCGCGCCAGTTTGGTGATCGCTTCGGCGATCACAGAAGGCACAGCATCGCTGTTTTGGACCTCCTCTCGCAGGTCAGCCGCCAACCGCGTCGGCTCCGACGACCTGCGGTGTCCCCGTGGCGTCGGGCATCATCGACACCGGGCGCACCTCGATCGACCCCGCGGGCAGCGGGATCTTCTTCGCCCAGGCAAGGGCGGCATCCAGGTCGGCGACGTCGACGAGGTAGTAGCCGGCGAGCTGCTCTTTGGACTCCGCGAACGGACCGTCGGTCACGGTGGCCGAACCCGCGGCCACTCGCACGGTCGTCGCGACCGTCGTCGGCTGCAGGCTCGCGCCGCTGACGAGCACGCCGCTCTCCATGAGCTCGCGCGTGAAGTCGGTCCAGGCCTGGCGGCCCTCGTCGAAGCCGGGTTCGCCCTCGACCGGGCCGGGTCCGTTCTCGTCGAGCGCGATGATCAGCATGTACTGCATGGTGTTCTCCTTATGTGACCGTTCCGTATGGATCGTTTCGTAGGTATGACGCAGCGGGCGACGCCGATCGACAGCATGCCCTCACTATGAGGCACGGCGCGCGAGCGGTCCATCGTCAGGCAGCGTGAGGCGCGTTCGGAGGTTCCGTCGGGGAGGATAGAGGCATGTTCCGCCACCATCCTGTGCTGACGGTGGTGACGTTCGTCTACCTGGGCGTTGTCGGCTGGATCACCCTGGGGCCACAGCCCCTCGATGAGGGTGCGAACTCCCTGGTCTGGCGGCTGCTGGATGTGTTCTCGCGCTTCTCGCTGACCGATTGGATCAGCTACTCGCTGCTGGAGTTCTGGGCGAACGTGGCGATGTTCGTTCCGGTGGGGCTGTTCTTCTTGATGTTGCTCGGCCGCGGCCGCTGGTGGCTCGCCATCGTGCTCGGCGTGCTGCTGACCTGCGGGATCGAGCTCGCTCAGGTGTACCTGCCGGGCCGGGTGAGCGATCCCCGCGACATCCTGGCCAACTCGGTGGGTGCGCTGATCGGAGTCGTGGTGGCGC
>DATHJG010000686.1:0-4535 GCA_035489875.1 Solirubrobacteraceae bacterium
CGCGTGCAGGTTCGCGGCGGTCTGCTGGGCGAGCAGGACGCCGTCGCCGTTGCCGGCGAGCACGCGCAGCTCGGCGGGGAACGCCTTGGCGTAGCCGGGCGGCAGGCCGAGCACCTTGCCCGCGCCGGTCGTCTGCGTCGAGCCGCCGGTGGTGGCCGCGAGGCCGGACGTGTCGGCGAGCGCGACGGGCAGCGCCTGCCGGACGCCGGGGAAGCGCTTGACCTGCGCGAGCACGTCGGCCGGCTTGGCCCCGGCCTGCGCCTCGACCTGCCAGTCGACGGCGACGCGGTCGACGGCGCGCGTCGTCATCTGCGACGTGGTCGACGAGAGGAACGTTCCGATCGAAGCCAGCAGCGCGACGCCGACGGCGACGCCCAGGGCGGTGGACAGCAGGCGGCTGCGGCGATGGGCGAGCAGCCCGCGCAGCCAGGTCAGCGCGACCATGACGGCTCCTTCGCGACAGGGGTGGACAGGCGACCGCTGTGCATCTCCCAGCGTTCGGCGAAGCGGTCGGCGACCGTGGGATCGTGCGTGGCGACCACGAGCGCCGCGCCGGCGTGCGCGGCCGCGGCGAGCAACACGTCGACGACGGCGGCGCCGTTGGCGCGGTCGAGCTGGCCGGTCGGCTCGTCGGCCAGGATGAGCCGCGGCTCGCCGGCCAGCGCGCGGGCGACCGCGACGCGCTGCGCCTGGCCGCCCGAGATCTCCTCCGGCAGCTTGTCCGCCAGTTCCAGCAGCTCGAGCTGGTCGAGCGCGATGCCGGCCTGCCGGCGCGCGTCGCCGTCGGCGGTCCCGCCGAGGATCAGCGGCAGCGCGACGTTCTCCAGCACGGTGAGCGGCGGCAGCAGGCTCGGGCCCTGGAACACGACCGCGACGGGACCCGGGCGCAGCGCGCCGCGGTCGCCGATGGCGGGCCACGCCACGGCACCGGTGGTCGGGCTGTCGAGCCCGGCCATGAGGTGGAGCAGCGTCGACTTCCCCGACCCCGACGGGCCGACGAGCACGATGCGCGCGTCTTCGGACACATGGCAGTCGGTCGGCTGGAGCGCGACGGTCGCCGTCGGCCCCGCCCCGAACGTCCGCCCGGCGCCGTCGCAGCGGACGAGGAGCTCGCTCATCGCTCGACCCTCCCGTCGCGCAGGCGGATCTCGCGCTCGCCGGCAGCGGCCACGGCGGGGTTGTGGGTGACCACGAGCACTGCGGCGCCGGCCGCGGCGCGCTCGCGCAGCAGGTCGAGCACGCGCAGCGCGGTGCTGTCGTCGAGCTCGCCGGTCGGCTCGTCGGCCAGGATCACGGCCGGGTCGTTGGCGAGCGCGACCGCCAGCCCCGCACGGGCGAGCTCGCCGCCCGAGAGCTGCGACGGCCGCGCGTGCGCGCGGGTGGTGAGCCCGCAGCGCTCGAGCACGTCGGCCCGCCACGCCGCTCCCGTCCGGCTCCCGCCCAGCTTCTGCGCGAGCGCGACGTTGTCGGCGACCGACAGGTGGCCGACCAGGTTGGCCTGCTGGAACAGCATGCCGATGTGGCGGGCGCGCAGGCCGGCGCGGTCCTCCTCGGGCAGCCGCGAGAGCCGCTCGCCGGCCACATGGACCATGCCGCCGTCGGGCTCGTCGAGACCGGCCAGGCAGGCCAGCAGCGTCGACTTGCCCGAGCCGGACGGCCCGGTGACGGCGACCATCTCGCCGGCGTCCACGGCGAGGCTCACGCCCTGGAGCGCGAGCGTCTCGTCGTCGCCGGCGTGGAAGAACCGGTACAGGCTCGCGGCGTCGAGGGCGGCGGTCACTGGGACCACTTGACCGAGTCGGAGACGATCTTCCACGGGTCGACGTTGTCGGCGCCCTTCGGCCCAGACAGCGTGAGGATCACCTCGTGGCCTCCCTTGGAGAACAGGTAGCGCTCGACCGCGTCCTGGCCGGCCTTGCCGGTCACGGCGTCGGGCTTGGCGTCCGCGAGGTAGGAGACGCGGACGGCGGTGCCGGCCTTCCGAGTCACGCCGTCGACCTTGCCGGCCTGGAAGCCCTTGACGGACTGCGCCAGCTTCGGCACCTCGGTCTGCGACGCGCGGGCGACGGTCAGCGGCGCCTTCGCCGCGATCTCCTGCATGCTGATCGCGTTGAGCTTGTCGCTGAACGTGACCGCGCCGTTGGCGGACGTGCGCGCCCAGCCCTCGGGCACCTTGACCGAGTAGTCGCTCGCGGGCGGGGAGTAGGACACGAACGCCTGGTTGTCGGGGATGTCGCCGGCCGGGCTGACCTCGGCGGAGTTGGGGTCGACGGACTTGGCGGCCTGGTTGCCTCCTGACGAGGGGGACGAGCCGCAGCCGGCGGCGGCGAACGCGAGCGCCACCGCTCCGGCGGCCAGGACGGGACGGGATCGCATGAGGGCTCCTCGGGGATCGGCGGTCATCGAGCGGCGACCGTAGGCGGAGCCGGTCAGCGCCCCGCCCCGGGAAGGTCAGCGCCAGGTCAAAGCTCTCCGGCGGCGCGGCGGGCGGCGCTAGCGTCACCGGCGTGCCCGCGCTCGGGATCCTGGTCGTGGAGGACGACGAGGCGATCGCCTCGGGGCTCGTGCGCGTGCTCGACAGCCAGGGCTACGCGGTGCGGCGGGTCGGCCGCGGGCGCCCGGCGCTCGCGGCGGTCGGCGACGACGTCGGCCTCGTGATCCTCGACCTCGGGCTGCCCGACATGGACGGCATCGACGTCTGCCGCCGGCTCCGCGCGGCGCGGCCCGACCTCGCGATCCTCATCCTCACCGCGCGCGACCAGGAGCTCGACGTGGTCGCCGGCCTGGACGCGGGCGCCGACGACTACCTGATCAAGCCGTTCCGCCTGTCGGAGCTGCTCGCGCGCATTCGCGCGCACGCGCGTCGGACGGCATCCGCGGCGGCGCCGGAGCGCGACGCGCCGCTGACCGCGGGCGACCTCACCGTCGACCTCGCGGCGCGGCGCGCCTGGCGCGGCGCGACCGAGCTGGCGCTGCGGCCGAAGGAGTTCGACCTGCTCGCGCTGCTCGTCGCCGAGGCCGGGCGGGCGGTGACGCGCGAGCGGATCATGCGCGAGGTCTGGGACACCGACTGGCTCGGGGCCACGAAGACGCTCGACACCCACATCCTCACGCTGCGGCAGAAGCTCGACGACCCTGCGGCGATCACGACGCTGCGCGGCGTCGGCTACCGGCTGGACGTGGCGTCGTGAGGCGCCGGCTGGTGCTCGCGATCGCCGGCGTCGCGGCGCTGGCGGTCGTGCTGTTCGCGGTCCCGCTCGGGCTCGTCCTCCAGCGCACGTACCGCGACGAGGAGCTGCTGCGGCTCCAGCGCGACACGGTCGCGGCCACGCGCGAGATCGACCTCGGGACCGGGACGGGGGATCGGATCGAGCTCCCGCGCGACCCGGCCGGGCTGGGCGTCTACGGCAGCGACGGGCGGCGCCTCGCGGGCCGCGGCCCGGCGACCGCCGACGACCTGGTGCGCGAGGCGCTGCGCCGCAACCGCCCGACCGACCGGGTCAGCGACGGCCGGCTGGTCGTCGCCGTGCCATTGATCGTGAACGAGCGCGTCACCGGCGCCGTCCGCGCCGAGCGCGACGACGCGCAGGCGACCAGCCTCGCCCGCGGCCGCTGGTGGCTCCTCGCCGGGATCGCCGCGGCTGTCGTCGCGATCGCGGTGCTCGCGGCCGCGGCGCTCGGCCGGCGCCTCGCCCGCCCGCTGGAGCGGCTGGCCGGCGCCGCGCGCCGGCTCGGCGACGGCGACTTCAGCGTGCGCGCGCCGCGCGCCGGCGTGCGCGAGGTGGACGAGGTCGCCGCCGCGCTCGACTCGGCGGCCGAGCGCCTGGACGACCTGATCAGCCGCGAGCGCGCGTTCAGCGCGGACGCGTCGCATCAGCTGCGCACGCCGCTCGCGGCGCTCCGGCTCGAGCTCGAGGCGATGGAGCTGCGCGGCGCCTCCTCGTCCGAGCTCGACGCCGCGCTCAGCCAGGTCGAGCGGCTCCAGGAGACCGTCGGCACGCTGCTCGCGCTGGCCCGCGACGCGCCGCGCCGGGCGGCGCTGACGCCGCTCCAGGCGCTGCTGGACGACGTCGAGCGCCGCTGGCACGGACCGCTGGCGGCCGAGGGGCGCCCGCTGCGGGTCCGCGTCGAGGACAACGTCGCGGCGGTCCGGGGATCGGCCACCGTGCTGGGCGAGATCCTCGACATCCTGCTCGACAACGCCCAGCGCCACGGCGCCGGCACGGTCGCCATCCACGCGCGCCGGGCCGGCCCCTCGGTGGCGATCGACGTCAGCGACGAGGGGCCCGGACCGGCGCTCGGCCCCGAGGAGGTGTTCGCGCGGCGCACGGCGAGCGCGGACGGCCACGGCATCGGGCTGGCGCTCGCGCGCTCGCTCGCGTACGCCGAGGGCGCGCGGCTCACGCTCACCCAGACCGCGCCGCCCGTGTTCACGCTGCTGCTGGGCGACTCGGACGTCGACGAGTGATCCCATGATCGCCGTGCGGTCGGCCGGTGGGCGACGCGGAGCTCATGCGCTTCCGCGTCGTCCCCGT
>DATHJG010000687.1:0-4368 GCA_035489875.1 Solirubrobacteraceae bacterium
TCGACCGGGACGTTCGTGTCCTGGTCGACGAGCAGCGTGTCCACGGCCACGGCGATGGTCCTGACCGTCGCCGTGCCGCTGACCGACGGGTCACCGACGGACGTGGCCTTCACCGTCGACGTGTCGGTCAGCTCGTTCGCCGCTCCCGCGGGAACGGTGATCCGCACGCAGACCTTCGTCGACTCGCCGGCCCCGACGCTGGGCGTCGTGGTCAGCGGCGCCGCGCAGGTCGCGTCGCGCACCTCGCCGGTGAACGCCCCGGACACCGTGACCGTGTAGCTGTCGGCCTTGTAGCCCTTGTTGGTGAGCGTCACCGGGTAGTCGACACTCTGGCCGGCCCGCGCGCCGTTGGTCTGCGTGGCCGGGCTCAGCGCGACCGCGTTGGCGGGCGCGATGGGCGTGACCACCGGCGAGCCGCTCGCCGACGGGCCCTCGGCCGAGGTGGCCTTGTAGCCGTCGTTGACGATCGACGTCGTCCCGGCCTTCAGCGACGGCGAGATCTTCCCCGTGAAGCTGACCTTCGTGCTGGCACCCGCCGCGAGCGTCAGCCCGGTCCACCGCACCGCGCCCGACGAGACACTGCCGCCGTTGTCGGCCGACGCGAACGCCGTGCCGGCCGGCACCGGGTCGGTGATCGTCACGCCCGTGGCGTCGGCGTTGCCGATGTTGCGCAGCGTGATCGTGTACTTCAGGTCGCTCCCAGGGCCGACGGGCACGTCCGCCACCGACTTCGTCAGCACGAGCGCGGGGGCCTTCGTGGCGTCGGTGAGCCGGTAGGCGCCGCGCCCGTGCGTGCCCGCGGCGATGACGCGGTGCGCGGGGTCGAGGTCGATCTGCCACACGCCGATGCGCGGCAGGCCGGTCCCGAGCAGGCCCCAATGGGCGCCGCCGTCGTAGGTCACGAACGTGCCGACGTCGGTCGCCGCGTAGAGCGTGCTGTCGTAGGACGGATCGAGCACGACCGAGTTGACCGGCGTGTCCGGCAGGTTGCTGGTGATGTTGGTCCAGCTCGTGCCGCCGTCCGTCGTCTTGAAGACGTGGCCGGGCGTCTTCGGCGTGGCGGCGTCGAAGCCGTTGTAGCCGACATACGCGACGCGGTAGTTGCTGCGGTCGACCGCGATGCCCGCGACCGGGCGGTTCGGCAGGACCTTGCGCTTGCTGTCGACGCGCGTCCAGGTCGGCGTGGCGCTGACCTGGGCGTCGGGACTGACGTGCACGAGGCCGTCGAGCGTGCCAGCCCAGACAGCGTCACCGCCGCCCACGCCGATCGCCGACACGACGCACCCGCGCGCGCCGTTGGGCGCCGCGCCGGTGCAGCCCGTGGTCAGGTCGCCGGAGATCGGCGTCCAGCGGACGTCGCCGGCCGACGCGGCCTTGGCGTTGTCCGTGCGGTAGACGCGCTGCGTGCCGTAGAACAGCTGGCTCGGCTCGAGCTGGTTCATCACCCACGGCGCGTAGAACTCCGAGCGGTCGGTGAGGTCGATCCCCCGCGTGATGCTCTGGTTCGTGAAGAACGAGCCGCCGCCGTCGGTGATCCGGTACGGCGAGATCCCGAAGTACGTGCCGTAGACGAAGTGGTAGTCGGTCGGGTCGACGAGGACCTGGCCGCCGTCACCGCTCGTCATGTCGTACCACGTGTCGTTCGTCTCGCCGGCGCGGCGCTGCGTGCCGTTGTCCTGCGTGCCGCCCCAGATGCGAGCCTGCAGCGTGGGGTTCGTGGCGATGCTCGAGTACTGGCCGAGCGTCAGGTCGCCGCCGTTGAGCGACTGCCAGTCGTTCTGGCTGAGGGGAGTCGCGCGCGTCGGGCGGCCGCCGAGCGTGTTGCTCTGCCACACGCCGCCGTCGGAGCCGACGACCACGTGGCCGGCCTTGCTCGCGTCGAACGTCAGGGCGTGGAAGTCCGGGTGCTGGTCCCAGCCCAGGTTCTTCCAGGTCTGCCCGCCGTCGTCCGAGCGGAAGATGCCGCCCGACTGCGGGCTGAGGTCGTAGCCGAACATGCCGCCGGCGAAGACCACTTCGGGGTTGCGCGGGTCGGCCTCGATGACGTTGTCGTACGTGCACTGCTCGCCGCAGTAGTCGCCGACCGCGTCGGCCTCGCCCTGCGGGCCGTCGCCGCCGTCGGGCAGCTCCGTCCAGCTCGCGCCGCCGTTCGTCGACTTCCAGACCCGCGACGGCTGGTGCTCGCCGGCGGCGTCGGTGTACTCGAAGCCGGTGTAGAGCACGCCGTCGCCGCCCGCGGTCGGGTGTGAGATCGACAGCGAGAAGCGCGTATCGCTGAAGGACGCGCCGGTCAGGCCGAAGTCGTCGATCTTCGCCCACGTGGCGCCGCCGTCGGTGCTCTTGTAGATCGCGTCGCTCCAGAAGGACGCGTAGAGGACCTTGGGGTTCTGGGGGTCGATCTCGATGTCCGTGGCGCCGTGCGCCTCGTCGGCCTCGCGGATGAGGCTCCACGTCGCGCCGCCGTCCTTGGATTCCCAGATGCCGAAGCGCGAGTGCACCGCGGGGCTCGTGCGGCGGGCGCCGCCGCGGCCGCGGATGGTCGCTACGTAGACGTGGTCGGCGTTCGTGGGGTCGACGACGACGCGCGGGATCGAGACGCCCTGGAACGCGTCGCCCGAGACCGACGACCAGGTCTGGCCGCCGTCGGTCGACTTCAGGATGCCGTCGCCGAAGTAGCTGTCGCCCGAGAGCGCGCCCTCGCCGGTGCCCGCGTAGACGACCTTGTCGTCCGTCTGCGCGACGGCGAGCGAGCCGATGGCCTGCGTCTGCTGGTCGTCGGTGCGCGGCGTCCACCGGCGGGCGGCCGCGTCGTAGGTCCAGATCCCACCCTGGGCGCCGCCGAGGATGATCTGGCCGGTGCTCGGGCGGATCGCGAGCGCGCCGATGCGCCCGTTCATCTCCGCCAGGCTGAACGACGAGCGCGTGATCTCACCGATCGGCCGCTGGCCGATCGACGACCAGGCGCCGGTGAAGGTCGAGGGGCCGGTCGGCGACGGCGGGCTCTTCGAGAGCTCCTTGGCCGCCTTGGCCCCCTTGGCGCGGAGCTGACCCGCGTGGCCGATGTCCAGGGGGTCGTCGCCCGCGGTGCGGTCGGCGACGAACTCCTTGTCGCGCTCCAGGAGCTGCTGCTCCTGGGCTTCGTCGAGCTTCGGGAACGGCGTCCCGGGAACGTAGGTCGGGTCGTCCGGACCCAGGCTCGCACCAGCGACGGCGCCGCCCGCGAGGACCGCGAGGACGAGCGCCATGAGCGCGCCGACGTACGTCCGGCGCTTCCGCAAATTCCGCAAAATTCCCCCTGTGCTTCAGCCCGCCGACAGCGCGGGCAGGATGAGTCGAACCACCCGCCGCGACGCACCATAAACCGATCCGATGACAACGACGCGGCGTAGGAGTCACCCACACGGGTCGAGCGCGAGGCGGCCGGCTGTTCGGGCGCTCGCCACCGGGGTAGCGTCGTCAGAATGGCGACTGAGGCGGCATCCGGAATCGTGGGGCGGATGAAGCGGATCGTCGGTTTCTTCGGGCCCTTCCCGCCGGGGTGATGGCGCGCGTCGTCGTCCTCGGCGCCGGCGTGTGCGGGCTTGCGGCCGCGCTGATGCTGCGCCGCGACGGCCACGACGTGATCGTGCTGGAGCGCGATCCCGCGCCGGTGCCGGACTCCAACGGGGACGCGTGGGAGCGCTGGAAGCGCGCAGGCGTGCCCCAGTTCCGCCAGGCGCACTACCTCCAGCCGCTGGGAAGATGCGTGCTCGACGAGGAGCTGCCCGACATGCGCGACGCGCTGCTCGCCGCCGGCGCCGCGCGGTTCGACCCGGTGCGGCTGATGCCGCCGTGGATCGCCGACCGCGGACCGCGGCCGGGCGACGAGCACTTCGCGACGATCACCGCGCGCCGCCCTGTGATCGAGCACGCGCTCGCGCGCATCGCGCAGGAGGAGCTCGACGTGCGGCGCGGCGTCGAGGTCGAGCGACTGGTGAGCAACGGCGTCCCGCGCATCGCCGGCGTCCGCACCACCGGCGGCGAGGACCTCCCAGCCGACCTCGTCGTCGACGCGATGGGCCGCCGCTCGCGGCTGCCCGCGTGGCTCGCCGACGCGGGCGGGCGCGGCACGCACGAGGAGTCCGAGGACTCCGGCTTCCTCTATTACACGCGCTACTTCCGCGGCGAGCGGCCGCTGCTGCTCGGGCCGCTGCTGATGGCGATCGGGACGATCTCGCTGCTCACGTTGCCGGGCGACGGCGACACGTGGTCGGTGACCGTGTTGGGCGCCGCCGGCGACCGGCCGCTCAAGCGCCTGCGGAAGGCGGAGGCGTGGACGGCGGTCGTGAGGGCCTGTCCGCTGCAAGCGCACTGGCTCGAGGGCGAGCC
>DATHJG010000688.1:0-2216 GCA_035489875.1 Solirubrobacteraceae bacterium
TGCGGGAGTCTAGGCAGCTAGCCTCTCCGACCTCGTGCGCCCCCTCGTCTGCCTCGCCCTCGCCCTTGCCGCGCTCGCGGCCGGATGCGGCTCCACCACGGGCGAGGACCGGCCCGGATCCGAGCCCACGCTGCTGCTCGACTTCGCCCCGAACGCGGTGCACGCGGGGCTCTACCTCGCGACCGAGCGCGGGTACGACACGGCCGAGGGCGTCAACCTGGACATCCGCGCGCCGGGCCAGTCCACCGACGCGCTGAAGCAGCTCGACGCGGGCCGCGCCGAGATGGCGATCCTCGACATCCACGACCTCGGGCTCGCGCGTGAGCAGGGTCACGACATCGTCGGCGTGATGGCGTTCGTGCAGCGCCCGCTGGCCGCCGTGCTCGCCCAGCCGTCGATCGGCTCGCCGAAGGACCTCGAGGGGAAGCGCGCCGGCGTCACCGGGTTGCCGTCCGACGACGCGGTCTTGGCGTCGATCGTCGCCGGCGACGGCGGGGACCCCGCGCAGGTCCGCTCGGTCACCATCGGCTTCCAGGCGGTGAAGGCGCTGCTCGCGGGGCGCGTGGCCGGCGCGACCGCGTTCTGGAACGCCGAGGGCGTCGCGCTGCGCCGGGAGCGCCCGGAGATGCGGGAGTTCCGCGTCGACGACTACGGCGCGCCGCCGTACCCGGAGCTGGTCCTGTGCGTGACGCGCGCGACGCTCGAGGACGACGCGCCGACGATCCGCGCCACGATCCGCGCGCTGCAGCGCGGCTACGGCGAGGCCCAGCGCGATCCGGAGAGCGCGGTCGCCGCGATGCGGGCGGCCGAGCCGCGGCTCGACGAGGCCGGGCTGACCGCTGAGCTCGACGCGGTCGACGAGGCGTTCACCGCCGGCGCCCGCGCGTTCGGCGAGCTCAGGCCGAACGTGCTGCGCGCCTGGGCCCGCTGGGACGTGCGCTTCGGGATCCTGAACGAGCCGCCCGACGTGGGGCGCGCGTTCGACACGTCGCTGGTCGGGCCCGTGCCGCAGACCTGAACGGGGTCAGACCCGCTTCAGGTTCTCGACCAGCGCCGCTCCCTCGCGCATCATCCGCGAGCGCGGGACGACGAGGTCGAACCCGGCCGCCTCGGCGCGCAGCTTGACGTCGTGGTGCACGTGCGAGTAGACGCCGAGCGTCGCGGTCCCCTCGAGCTCGCCCGCCGCGCGCAGCCGCTCCACCAGCGCGATGCCGTCGAAGCCCGCGCTCCCGAGGTCGACGACGAGCACGTCGGCGGCGACCTGCTCGGGGTTCGCGGTCAGATGCGCGTCGTGGCCGGCCGCGGTCAGCATCCCCAGCACGTTGGAGCCGAGCAGCAGGTCGTCGAAGACGGCGACGACGCGCGCCATCTACTGCGCGCGGATGCGGCGGAACTCCCGGCGCACCGACTCGGGGCGGCCCCACATCTGCACGGTCTCCACGCGCCCCGTGCGCAGCTCGCGCAGCACCAGCTCGCCGCGGATCCCCGCGTCGTCGAGCAGCTTGAGCGTGCCGTGGGTCGCCGGTGCCGCGGCGGCGTGGCCGAACTGGTGCGCGACGAGGATCCGCCAGTGCCAGTCATGGTGCGAGTACGGCTGCGCGTTGACCTGCACGACCAGCGTCGCGGCGTCGATGTAGCGCGACTCGTCGACGCGCAGATCGAGCTCGAGGTCGGTCCAGTCGGACGGGAGCGAATCGATGATCCGCTGGAAGTCGTCTGCGAGCGCCATGATGTACCCGCAATCTAGCGGTCATGGCCGACGCGCCGCCCTCACCGGACCCCGACGACCCGCTCGCGCCAGCCCGCGGGCTGAGCCTCGACGGCCTGCTGGACCTGCTCGAGCGGCTCGACGGCGAGGCCGAGTGCGCGGTCGTGCGCGAGGCGCTCTCCGCCGGCGTCCCGACGATGGTCGTGGTGGAGGAGCTGCAGCGCGAGGTGGAGCGGCGGCTGCTCCGCAGCCAACGGTTCTACGATGAGACCGAATGGTGACGCTGGCCCAGACGAGCACCGACGCCTACCAGGCGATGACCGAGGGCGCCGCGGTCGTCGACCGGTCCGGGCGCGGCAAGCTCGCGCTCACCGGCGGTGAGGCCAAGGAGTTCATGCACGGCCAGGTGACCAACGACGTCGAGGGGCTGGAGCCGGGCAGCGGCTGCTACGCCGCGTTCCTCACCCACAAGGGCAAGATGCTCGGCGACCTGCGGATCCTCGACACC
>DATHJG010000689.1:0-6425 GCA_035489875.1 Solirubrobacteraceae bacterium
GTGAGTGCGGAGGGAGATCATGGACAGGTGAGGGAAGGAGTGATTGGAGGGATCCGTTCGACGACGGTCGCAACGGACGTGCGCACCCCAAGGCACTCCTCTGCTTCTCCTTTTCCCACGTCGGTGGCCAGACGAAACCGACGCCTCGGTGGTATACGACGGGTCCCGATGCCGCGCTTCGAGCGTCTCCAGGATCCCGACCGTCCCGGCCAACTGCTCGTCCACGACGGCGTGCCCGTGGCCATGCTGCAGTGGGCGCACGACTTCGCCGAGCGGCGGCAGACCGGCTGGTTCCTCGTGACGCTGGACGGCGACGGGGAGCCCGACGACGAGCCTCCCAGGCGCCTCTCCGTCTCGGTTGACGTCGAGCGGCTGGTCGCCGACGTGCGGCTGCCGCGCGGCGAGTGGCTCGCGCAGGCCGAGACGCTCGAGCTCGTCACCGCCCCCGCGGCGCTCGAAGCCGGGGAGCGCGCGCTCGCGCGGCTGCTCGGCGGCCGCCGCTGACCGCGGTTCGCGCGCGGACATGCGGCGCCCGCCGGTTCCGGGTGGCGTTAATGTCGGTCGGTGGCAACGCACGACCCCACCCGAGCCCCGGCGAACCAGCGCTCCGTGCGGCGCCACAACCTCGGCGTGGTGCTGCGGCACGTCGCCGACCACGGGCCACGCTCGCGCGCTGCGATCGCCCAGGAGACGGGGCTGAACAAGACGACGGTGTCCAGCCTCGTCGGCGAGCTGATCGAGTTCGGCCTCGTGCGCGAGACCGAGGTGGAGATGCGCGGCACGGTCGGCCGCCCCGCGCTCCCGGTGGAGCTGAGCGGGCGCCGCGTCGTCGGCCTCGGGCTGGAGCTGGGCGTCGACTTCCTCGCCGTCCGCGCCGCCGACCTCACCGGCGATGCGCGCCACCAGGAGCTCGTGACCGTCGACAACCGCGGGCGGCGGGTCGACGACGTGCTCGACGACCTCGCGCGCATGGCGAGCGACGCGCTGGCCGCGGTCCGCGAGCAGGATCTGCTCCCCGCCGGCGCCGTGGTCGCGCTCCCCGGCCTGGTCGACAGCGACGGGCGCCTGCTCGTCGCGCCCAACCTGGGCTGGACCGGCGTCTCGGTGCCCGAGCTGCTGGCGGAACGGCTCGGCCGCCCGCCGTTCCCCATCCAAGCCGAGAACGAGGCGAACCTCGGCGCGCTCGCCGAGCTGTGGGAGGGCGCGGGCCGCGAGTTCAGCGACTTCATCTACGTCTCGGGCGAGCTCGGCGTCGGGGCCGGGATCATCATCGGCGGCGAGCTGTTCCGCGGTGCGCACGGCTTCGGCGGCGAGCTCGGGCACACCACGGTCGAGCCGGAGGGCGAGCGCTGCGCGTGCGGCAACCGCGGCTGCCTGGAGACGCGCGTCGCGCTCGGGGCCCTGCTGCACGCCGCGGGGCTCGACCCCGGCGCACGCGTCGGCGAGCTGGCCGAGCGCGCCGAGGACGGGGACGAGCGCGTGCTGCGCACGCTCGCCGACGCCGGCCGCTGGCTCGGCATCGCCGTCGCCTCGGCCGCCAACCTCCTCAACCCCCGCGGCGTCGTCGTCGGCGGCTACTTCGCGACGCTCGTGCCCTGGCTTCTGCCGGGGCTGCGGCAGGAGCTGGACGCGCACGTGCTCGCCGCCGAGTGGGACGCGCCGCGCGTCGTGACCTCCGCGCTGGGCGCCGAGGCCGCCGTGCGCGGCGCCTCGGCGCTGGCGCTGCGGCGCGTGTTCGCCGACCCCGGGCTCGTCGCGTACCTGCGGCGGCGTTAGCCGGTTAGCCCGGATCCACCGATCATTCGTGGATGCCCCGTTGTCGTGGGCGCCGTCAGGGGCGATCGGCCGAGCATCCTCAGGGTAGGCCCTTTGGAGCGAGGCCGATCGGTCCTGGCGGTGATCCACGGCGGCGGGGCGCCGCGAGAATCGGTGGATCCGGGGTTAGCGGACGCCGAGCAGCACGTCGACCACGAGCTGGTCGAGCGCCTCGTTCGCGTAGCCGCGCATGGCGAGCTCCTCCAACCGGTCGGCCTCGGCCTTGAGCGCGTCGGCTTCCCCGACGCCGGTGGTCGAGGGCTCGCCCAGCTCCGGGGTCGAGGCCGCGGCGAGCGCCTCGCGCACCTCCGGCAGCGAGTCGAAGTGGCGCGCCTTCTCGGCGAGCGCGAGGTAGGTGCGCATGCAGCCGCGCGCGAAGTCCCACACGCCCGCGGCATCCTCGTTGCGATACGCGTGCGCGTCGAAGTGCCGCGGTCCGGCGTAGCCGGCGCTCTCGAGCAGCCGGACGAGCAGGAACGCCTCCTTGAGGTCCTCGGCGCCGAAGCGGAAGTCCTGGTCGTAGCGCCCGACGTCCTGCGCGTTGAGGTCGATGTGGAACAGCTTGCCGGCCCACAGCGCCTGCCCGACGGCGTGCGTGAACGACAGGCCCGCCATCGTCTCGTGCGCGACCTCGGGGTTGACGCCGACCATGTCGGGCCGGTCGAGCGTGGTGATGAAGTGCAGCGCGTGCCCGACCGTGGGGAGGAACGCGTCGCCGCGCGGCTCGTTCGGCTTGGGCTCCATCGCGAAGCGCAGGTCGTAGCCCTGCGCGACGACGTAGTCCCCGAGCACGTTGATCGCCTCGCGGTAGCGGTCCAGCGCGTCGCGCGGGTCCTTCGCCACGGCGGCCTCGGTCCCCTCGCGCCCGCCCCAGAACACGTACACCTCGGCGCCCAGCTCGGCGCCGAGGTCGATCGAGCGCATCGCCTTCCCGATCGCCGCGCGCCGGACGCCCCGGTCGTTGGAGGTGAACGCGCCGTCCTTGAAGGCGGGCTGCGTGAAGAGGTTCGTGGTCGCCATGCCGACGCCCATGCCGGTCTCCTCCAGCGCGGCCTTGAAGCGGGCCACGATGCGGTCCCGCTCGGCCGGCGACGAGCCGTACGGGACCAGGTCCTCGTCGTGGAGGGAGATCCCCCAGGCGCCCAGCTCGGCGAGCTTGCGGACGGAGTCGACGGGGTCGAGCGGCTCGCGCGTCGGGCCGCCGAATGGGTCGCGGCCGGGGTTGCCCACCGTCCACAGTCCGAAGGTGAAACGGTGCTCGGGCCGGGGGGTCAGCGCGTCGTCGGCGATCGTCATGACGGCACCGTATAGCTCATTGGGCCGGAACGCGGAATAATCTTTCACACTATGCGCGCGCTGATCGGGCTCGACGTGGGGACGACGGCCGTGAAGGCGCTCGCCGTGGGCGAGGACGGCGCGATCCTGGGGCGTAGCGAGGTGTCCTACCCGCTCTCCACGCCGCGCGCCGGCTGGGCCGAGCAGGATCCCGCGGACTGGTGGCGCGCGACCGAGCAGGCGCTCGCGGAGCTGGGCGTCGACGAGCCGGCGGGCATCGGGCTGAGCGGTCAGATGCACGGACTCGTGGCGCTCGACACGGCCGACCGCGTGATCCGCCCCGCGATCCTGTGGAACGACGGGCGCACCGCAGCCGAGTGCGCCGAGATCGAGGAGAAGGTCGGCCTCGACAACCTGATCGCCCGCACCGGCAACCGGGCCCTCACGGGCTTCACGGCCCCGAAGCTGCTGTGGCTGCGCCGCCACGAGCCCGAGAGCTACGGCCGGATCGCGCGGATCATGCTGCCGAAGGACTACGTCCGGCTGCGGCTGTGCGGCGAGCACGCGACCGACGTCGCCGACGCGTCCGGCACGCTGCTGCTCGACGTCGCCCGGCGCCGCTGGAGCGACGAGGTGCTCGACACGCTCGAGCTCGACCACGCCTGGCTCCCGCGGCTGCTCGAGTCGCCGGAGGTCTCGGGCGAGACGCGCGACGGCGTGCCGGTCGCGGCCGGTGCCGGGGACCAGGCGGCGGGTGCGCTCGGCGTCGGCGTCGACCGGCCCGGGCCGCTTTCGATCGCGCTCGGGACCAGCGGCGTCGTGTTCGCGGCGCTGCCCGCGTTCGCGGCCGACGAGCGCGCCCGCGTGCACGCCTTCTGCCACGCGGTGCCCGGCGGCTGGCACGCGATGGGCGTGATGCTCTCCGCCGCCGGCTCGCTGCAGTGGCTGCGCGACGTCGCCGCTCCCGGGGTCGGCTTCGGCGAGCTGGTCGACGAGGCCGCCCGCTGGGACCCGGGCGTCGAGGGCCTCACGTTCCTCCCGTACCTGGCCGGCGAGCGCACGCCGCACGCCGACCCGGACGCGCGCGGCGCGTTCACCGGCCTCTCGCTGCGCCACGACCGCGGCGCGCTCACCCGCGCGGTGCTCGAAGGCGTCGCGTACGGGCTGCGCGACTCGCTCGACCTGCTGCGCGAGCTGGGCGTCGCGCCCGAGAGCGGTCGCGTCTCGGGCGGCGGCGCGCGCTCGGAGCTGTGGCTGCGGATCATCGCCTCCGTGCTCGACCTGCCGCTCGAGCGCCCGGTCGTGGAGGAGGGCGCGGCGTACGGCGCGGCGCTCCTCGGCGGCATCGCCGGCGGCGTCTGGCCCGACACCGCGGCCGCGGTCGCGGCGACGGTCGAGGTCCGCGGCGACGTCGAGCCGGACCCGGCGTGGGCGGCCGCCTACGCGGAGGGCCGCGAGCGCTTCAGGGAGCTGTACCCCGCGCTGCGCGACGTCAGCCGGCGGCCCTGGTCACCGCGGTGAGGAGCGAGCCGAGGCGGCGCTCGTCGCGCTCGATCGCCGCGCCGATCCGTCCGGCCGTGCCCGCGTGGCGCCGCCGGCTGGCGGTTGCGAGCGCACGATGCCGGCGCTCGAGCGCGTCCAGCGCGACGGTCACCCGCAGCGCGTTGCCCGCGGCCAGCGGACGCAGCCGAGCGGCGGCGTCGGCGTAGCCGCGGGCGATCCGCCGGGCGGCCACGCTCCGGCGGACCGGCGAGTAGGTGGCCGCGAAGTGGCGGCGCTGGAGGCGCCGGCGCCGGTTGAGCTGCGCGACCGCGTCCGGCAGGACGATCGCGGCGGCGGTCTCCGGCGCGGGCACGAGCGCCGACGCGCCGACGAGCTGGACCGATCGCGCCGCCTGCTCGCACTCGGTCGTCGCGGCGGCGATCGCGTCCGGGGTCGACCCGCAGGCGATCGTCACGACGCCGCCGGTCGTGGGCAGCGCCAGCGCGACGACCAACCCCGGGAGGTCGTACCGCCACCAGGTGCGGACACCGAGTCGCTGCGGGCGCGGGTCGGGCACGCTGTCCGCCGCGACGCCCGCCGGCAGCAGCGACGCGTCCTCGGGCGCCCGCAGGTCGAGCGCGACCCTGGACTGCTCGCCGCGGACCGCGGTCGCCTGCTCGAACCCGCGCAGCGAGGACCGGCGGCCGAGCGGCTCCCACCCGACGGGGAGCGGAAGCCGCGCGACGCCGTTGCGCAAGCCGATCCGCGGCGGCGCTTCGGCGGCAGGGGGCTCCGTTCCGCCCGGCGCGAGCACGCTGCCGATCGCCGCGCCGGCGCCCGCGGCCACGAGCGTGGCCGCGACGAGCGCCGTGACGCCGGCCGCCCGCCGCGCTCCCCCCGATCGCGTCGGTGCGGCGGCGCTCACGGCCCGACGCGCGCGTCCCGGGACTCGAACTGCGGCTCGGAGCCGTCGTCCTCGTCGGACTCGGACTCACCCTCGTCGAACTCGAACTGCGGTCCGGAGCCGGAGTCGTCGAAGGTCGGCGGCGGCGTCGGCGCCGGCGTCGGGGCGGGCGCGGGCTGCGGCGGCGCCGGGGGTCGGGTCGGGGCCGGTGCGTTGGGCGTGGGCGCCGGCCGGGGCGGCGACGCCGTGGCCGGCGCGGTCGCGGTCCGCCGCGGCCGCCGGACCCGCAGCGCGCGCCGGGCCCGCACCTTCGCGAGCGGAGCCGGCAGATCGCGCACCGCCGCAAGACCCACGCCGGCCGGCGCGGCGGGCGGCTCAGGCTCAGGCAGCGTCGCCGGAGCGACGGGCGCCGGCCGGGCCTGCGGCGCGTCGCCCGCGCCGATCGAGGCGGTCGTCAGCGCCACCGCGAGGCAGGCGACGACCGGCAGGAACCGCAGCCAGGTCGCGGGCGCCCTCATGCCGCCGGACACTCCACCGGCTTGTCGCTCCCCGGCATCAGGCAGGCGTCGCGGCGCCGGGGCGCCGCGCCTTCACGGATCACGAGGCGCACGTACTTCCCGACGGCCTGCGGATTGGACACCCGGACGGTGATGCTGGTCCCCGCGCGCAGGAAGCGCTCGAGCGCGGCGATGCGCCCGCCGCCGACCGATCGGCGCCGGAGGTGGCACCGCGGTCCGTTGCAGCGCACGTCGACCGTCGCCGTGGCGGGCGCCCGGACCCGCAGCAGGCTGATGCGGGCGCCGTCCCGCAGCAGCGTTCCCTTGACCCGGACGACGGGGAACGGGCGCAGCAACGGAGGCGGCAACGCGGCGGGGGCGGGCGCGGCCGGCGGCGAGGACCGGACGAGCGGCGCGGGGTCGTCGTGATGCCCCCGCTCGTGGTGGGGCTT
>DATHJG010000690.1:0-2420 GCA_035489875.1 Solirubrobacteraceae bacterium
TCCGAGATCCACTCCAGCGACGCGCCGCCGGCCTGCATCGTCGCCGTCGGCACGTACGCGCCGGGCAGCACGTGGTTGAACGTCATGGTCCGCATCGCAGGGTCGTGCAGTGGCTCGCCGGCCGCCATCGAGACCCACGACGAGGAGCCGAGGTACGTGTAGGCGCCGGACGCGGCGGAGATGACGCCGGCGCCGAGCGCCGCGCACGGGCCGTCGCCGCCGCCGAGCACCACCGGCGTGCCGGCGGCGAGCCCGGTGGCCCGCGCGGCGTCGGCGGTGACGGCGCCGACCACGGTCGTCGAGGGCACGACGTCGGGGAGCAGCGCGCGGTCGAGCTCCGCTGCGGCCAGCAGCTCCTCCGACCACGCCCCGGCGCGCTGGTCGTACGCGTTCGTGCTCGACGCGTCCGACGGGTCGGTCGCCAGCTCGCCGGTCAGCCGGAACGCGACGAAGTCCTTCGCGTGCACGATGTGCCGCGTGCGGGCGAACGCGTCCGGCTCGTGGTCGCGGACCCACATCGCCTTCGTGAGCGAATACGTCGGGTTGAGCCGGTGGCCGGTGATGGCGTAACCGCGCTCCATGCCGACGCGCTCGACGAGCTGGTCGCACTGGGCGACCGAGCGCGTGTCGGCCCAGATCAGCGCCGGCCGCACCGGCTCCCCGTGGGCGTCCAGCAGCAGCGCGCCCATCATCTGTCCCGAGAAGCTCACGCACGCGATCTCCCCGGCCGGGACGCCGGACCGCTCGAGCAGCGCACGGGTGGCCTCGGCGGTCGCCCGCCACCAGTCGCCCGCGTCCTGCTCGACGCGGCCGCCCGCACCGTACGACGTGGCATAGCGCGCCGTGGTCGCCGCCACGAGCGCGCCATCCTCCCGGTAGAGCGCGGCCTTGTCGCCCGTGGTGCCGAGGTCGTGGGCGAGGATCACGCGGAGCGGCCCCGCATCAGCCGGCCCTGGAGCTGGTCGAACGCGACGGCCGCGAGGATCAGCGCGCCGATGATGATCTGCAGGTAGAACGAGTTGATCGCCAGCAGGTTCCCGCCGTTGTTGAGCGTGGCGACGATCAGCGCGCCCGCCGCGGCCCCGAAGGCACCGCCCTTCGCGCCGAACAGGCTCGCCCCGCCGATCACGCAGGCGGCGATCGCGTTGAGCTCGTAGCCGGTTCCCGCGGTCGGGACGCCGGCGTTCAGCCGCGAGGTCAGCAGCACGCCGCCGAACGCCGCGAGCAGGCCCGAGATCGCGTAGACCGAGATGAGGACGCGCTTGACGGGGACGCCCGCCAGCCGCGCCGACTCCGGGTTCGAGCCGACCGCGTAGACGTAGCGGCCGAAGACGGTGCGGCGCAGGACGAACGCGACGGCGACGGCCACGGCGGCGAACAGCCACAGCAGGTGCGGGATGCCGAGGAACGAGCCGTTGGCGATATCGGCGAACGACGACGGCAACGGCTGCACCGTGCTCGCGTCCGTGAGCACGAGCACGACGCCGCGGGCGATGCCGAGCATGCCCAGCGTGGCGATGAACGGCGGCAGGTTGACCAGCGACACGAGCAGCCCGCTGACCGCCCCGCACGCGACGCCGACGCCGAGGCCGGCGAGGATCGCGAGCGGGATGCCCGCGCCGCGCACGAGCAGCTCCGCGGTGATCGCGCCGGCCAGGCCGAGCACCGAGCCGACCGACAGGTCGATGCCCGCGGTGAGGATGACCAGCAGCTGGCCGATCGCGATGATGCCGAAGATCGCCACCTGGCGGGAGAGGTTCGAGAGGTTGTTGGACGTCAGGAACTCGTCCGACGCGAGCGTCAGGGCGCCGAACAGCACGAGCAGCACGATCAGCCCGCCCGCGTCCCGCCCGAACACGTCGCCGAAGCCGATCATGCGCTCCTCGCGCTCGCGCGGCTGGGTGGCCGCGCCGCCGCCTCCGACCCCCTCGGCCGCTCGCAGCTCGGTCTCAGACCAGCGCATGCTCTCCTCCTTCCGGGCTCGCAAGCCGCAGCACGTCTTCCTCCGTCGTGCCCTTCGCCGGCAGCGTGCCGGCCAGGGCGCCGTCGCGCATGACCACGATCCGGTCGCACAGCCCGAGCAGCTCGGGCAGGTAGGACGAGACGACCGCGATCCCGTGCCCGTCGGCGGCGAGGTCGCCGATGAGCTGGTAGATCTCCGACTTGGCGCCGACGTCGACGCCCTTGGTCGGCTCGTCGAACAGCAGGACCTGCGCCTTCTTCGCAAGCCAGCGGGCGAGCAGCACCTTCTGCTGGTTGCCGCCGGACAGCGACGTGACCGGCTGCGCGTAGCTGCCCGCGCGGAGCCGCAGCCCGTCGAGGAAGCGATCCACGATGCCGGCCTCGCGCCGGCGGGAGACGAGCGTGAAGCGCGAGATCTCGTCGAGGTCTGCGATCGACGCGTTCTCGCGGATGGTGAG
>DATHJG010000691.1:0-2482 GCA_035489875.1 Solirubrobacteraceae bacterium
TCGCGAGAGCGCCACGATGCGCTGGCGACCGGTGGCCAGACGCGTGGATCGAACGCTGGTGCCGGCCGAGGAGATGTATGAGCTGGCTACGTCCACGGTGAGCTTGCGGGTCACGGGTGGACACCGGATGGTCTGGCGGTACAGGCGCCAGAGCGCAAGCGAACCGCCGTGGTCCGGATGGGGAATCGCAACGGCCGATCGTCTAGCGCTCCGTACGGGGGAGTGGGCACTGCCGGTGGCTGCGGTGGAGGAGGGCGTGAGCGGGGTGGCGCTGTCTGACGCGGAGCTGGCGCTGATCGGGTGGTTCATCACAGACGGGCACCTGAACCAGCGCACGCGCCAGCTCACGATTTCGCAGGCCGAAGCCTCCCCATATCACGAGGCGATTCGAGTCATGCTGGATGCGTGCGGGTTCGCCTGGAGTGTGAGTCGGCAGAGGCGCGACACGAAGTACGCCGATGGCTCCGTGATGCTGCGCTACACGGTGCCGAAGTGGCGTTCACGCACGCGCGAGGGCGGCGGGTGGGGGCGCTTGGCCGAGTGGCTGGACAAGGATCTTGCTCCCGGCCTGGAGGCGGTCTCGCCCGAGCAGCTCGGCGTGTTGCTCGACGCGATGCACATGGGCGACGGGAATAAACGTGGCGCGGGCCGCTACGAGCAGCGGACCTACGAGATCGGCATCGGCAACCGACTGCTCGCGGATAGGCTTCAGGCGCTGTGCGTGCGGCGTGGGTGGCGATCCAATGTGCAGACGATCACGACGAGTGCGGACGAGGCGCACTACCTGCTGCGCGCTAAACGCAGCACGTGGCGTTCGATCAAGGGGAACCAGATGAAGCGCGTCGATGCCGTGGAGGGCGAGCGGGTCTGGTGCGTCGAGAACGACCTGGGCACGCTGGTCGTGCGCCGCGATGGCAAGACGGCGATCGTGGGGAACTGCGAGGGCCGCTACTGGCGTGACGGGCAGACCAAGAACGCGCTGAGCTACTTCCTGGTGAGCACGGCCGGCACGGACCCGCTGATGGCGCAGGTGCTGAACTTGAAGCGCCCGCAGGGCAAGCTGCTCGTGGATCCCGACGCTCCGCTGTTTGAGACGGTGGCGGAGGATCCTCATGTGCGTCTGCGCGCGCTCGCGCGTGGCTTGGTCGACAAGCACCAGGACCGCAAGCCGTCGCTGGTCCCGCGCTACAGCGACGGGCTGCGGCTGATCGAGGGTGGACGATCGTCGTAGCGACCGGCGGTTGCGGACGTTAGCGACCGGTGCCATCCTCCGCTTCATGGACCGTGCCGATGTTGGGAGGTGCCCGAGGTGGGACGACGGCCGGCACAACTGGTTCATGGGTGGAACGGTCTGGTGGCGCGACTGGCGGCGTCCGTGGCGTTGGTTCCGGGTCTGCGTGTCCTGCCAAGCCCGCGAGTACGCGTGCAGGCGACCGCGGAACGAGCGTGGAAGCAGCCCACTGAGGCGTTCGAGCCGGTCCACCCCCAGTGCCGGTGCGTGATCGTGGCCGAGCCCGGTAAGCAGGTGGAGGTCATCCCGGGGCTGCTGCTCGATGATCGGGTGGCGCGCGGGAAGCCGGTGCGCGGTCCGCGTGGCTACCGGTTGCATCCGGAGACGTGGGCGTCGATCGCTCCGGCGCGGCGTGAGTGGATGATGTCGGAGGCGACGCGCGCGTATGCCGCGCGCGGACAGGACGAGCTGGAGGCGTTCCTGCGAGCCGCTTGACATGAGCGACCATCGGTTGCTAGGGTGGCGGAGCAACCCGGAACCGTCCGTAGGAGGACAGATGTTCGCGAAGGCGCAGGACAAGCTGATCGAGATGCTCGGAGCCCGCGAGGGTGACACGGTCGTCGTGACCGTCCGCGTCTTCCGGCGCCAGGTGCTCCGCGCCGAGTTCGTGGTGGAGCAGAGCTGATGCCGCTCTACATCACGCACGCCGACGGCGAGACCCTGCTGAACGCGCTGTTCGGAGACATGGATCCCGCCAAGGCCGATCCGATGAAGCAGCAGATGCGCGCGGCGCGCGAGGCGAACATCGCCAAGCGGGAGGTGTTCCAGGCGCGACTCGACCGCGTCGAGCGGCGCTACACGCTCGTGGGTCTCCTGCTGGTCGTGCTCTGCTGGGGCGCGTTCATCTTCGGCGCGTTCATTGATCAGGAGTTCAGGATCGCGGGCTGCGTCGTGCTGATGGCGGGTGTCGGGATCGCCAAGCTGTTCACCCGCGGCGCCAAGCGACACCTGCGCCGCGTCCGCCGGCAGGGGTGGCTGTGATGCCCGTCCGGATGTTCGTCTGGCTGGTCAAGGTCTACGACTGGAGTGTGCGCTGATGCCCGCTACCACCATCGAACGCGCGCAGCAGGCGTGGGATCGCCTGCGCGAGGCGGCGCCGTTCATGCGCGGTTCGACGTGCCGTGAGCGGCCGATCATCAAGGCCGAGATCGAGCTGGGCCGGTGGGTCGTGGTCGCTGCCGAGGTCGACGG
>DATHJG010000692.1:0-5705 GCA_035489875.1 Solirubrobacteraceae bacterium
GTTCGCCGCCGGGGCGGGGATCGTCGTCCCGACGCAGCTCATGTTCGTCCCGCTGCTCCTGCTGCTGCCGACGCCGGTGGTCCCGCTGCTCGTCGCCGCGGCGTACGTCTGCACCGACATGGTCCAGGCCGTCCGTGGCGACCGCTCGCGGCAGCGCGCGGTCATGGCGCTCTGCGACGCGTGGTTCAGCGTGCCGCCGGTGCTCGTGCTCGTGCTCGCGGGCGCGCAGGTGCCGGCCTGGGAGAACGCCCCGTGGTACGCGGTCGCGCTGGCCGCCCAGCTCGGCGGGGATGCGGCGCTGTTGACGCTTCGTACCCGGCTCGCGCTGGGCGTGCGGCCGCAGGCGTTCCGGCACGAGCTCGGCCTCGTCTACCGCGTCGACGCGCTGCTCGCGCCGGTCGGGCTGCTGGCGGCCTTCGCGGCGGCGGATGCGCCGTATGCCGTGCTGCTCGTGCTCCCGCTCGTGGCGCTGTTCGCGATCTTCGCGCGCGAGCGCGAGGCGCGGATCGACAACGCGCTCGAGCTCTCGCAGGCGTATCGCGGGACGGCGCTGCTGCTCGGCGACGTGATCGAGGCCGACGACCAGTACACGGGCGACCACACCAAGGACGTCGTCGAGCTCACGCTGCGCGTCGCCGACCGGCTCGGCGTCGACGACGAGACGCGGCGCGGCGCGGAGTTCGGGGCGCTGCTGCACGACGTCGGGAAGATCCACATCCCCGACACGATCATCAACAAGCCCGGGCCGCTCGACGACGAGGAGTGGGCGGTGATGAAGACGCACACGGTCGAGGGCCAGCGGATGCTCGAGCGGATCGGCGGCGTGCTCGCGCGGGTCGGCGTCGTCGTGCGGGCGTCGCACGAGCGCTGGGACGGCGGCGGCTACCCGGACGGGCTGTCCGGCGAGGCGATCCCGCTCGCCGCGCGGATCGTGTCCGCGTGCGACGCCTACAACGCGATGACCACCGACCGCTCCTACCGCCGCGCGCTGCCGGTGGCCGACGCGATCGCGGAGCTCGAGCGCTGCGCGGGCTCGCAGTTCGATCCCGCGGTGGTGGCGGCGCTGATCGACGTGGTGGTCGCGTCGGCGCAGCGGGCGCCCGACTGGCAGCTCACGCTGACCGAGCCGGAACCGGAGCTTGCGCCGGCGCACGCTCCCGCGCGCGCGCCCGCTTCGCCCGGCCTGTGATCGCCGACGGCGCCGCCGGCGAACGTCAACAGCGGCATTGAGGGGAGGGTTCGGGGTGCCGCAGCGGGACGATTGGCACGTTGACCCCAATAATTGGGGTCAACGTCGCAATCACCCGCGAACCGCGGTTCCGCGGAACCGCACCGCGATCCGGGCCTCCGTCAATGCCGCTTTTGACGTTCGCCGACCCCGCCTGCCGCCGCGCCACGGACGAGCGCGAACGGTCAGCGCTCGACCGGCCAGCCGGCCCGCTCCCACGCTCCGACGCCGCCCTCGACCACGTGGATCACGTCGACGGCGCCGTAGCGCTTGAGCAGGCTCGCGGCCACCGCCGACCGCTGCCCGGAGCCGCAGATCGCCGCGATCGGGCGGCGCGGGTCGAGCTCGTCCGGCAGCGCGTGGATGTCGTGGTAGGGCACGTGGACGGAGCCGGGGATGTGGCCCTCGTCCCATTCGCTGCGCTCGCGCACGTCGAGCACCTGCAGCCCGTCGCCCGCCCAGCGCTCGTGCAGCTCCGGCACGGTCATGCGCTCGATCGTCTCGACCGGGAAGCGGTCCTCGCGCCACGACGTCATGCCGCCGGCGAGGAAGCCGGCGATCGTCGCCAGGCCGACCGCGGCCGCGAGCGCGGCGGCCTCGAGCGCGTCGTCGTCGTCGCGGCCGACGAGCGCGAGCGGCTGGTCTGGTTGCGCGATCCAAGCCAGCTTGGAGCCGAAGCCGGCGCGCCGGGCGGTGATGCAGACGGCGCCGGGGATGTGGGCCTCGTCGAACTGCAGCTCGGTCCGCACGTCGACCACCATCGCGCCGTCGCGGTGCGCCTGCTGGATCTGTCGCGGCGTGAGCGGGTGCGCGTCGACGCTCTCCAGCACGAGCGGGCCGCGGTTGAGCGCGACGATGTTCTGGAAGTTCGGCGGCTGCGGTCCGAGCGTCGCGAGCGCGCGCCGCACGAACTCCTCCTCGTCGTCCTCCCGCAGCAGCGGTTGGCCGGCGCGCTCGAAGCCGATCGTGGAGGCGACCTTGAGGTCCATCCCCGGGCCGCCGCAGAGCGAGCCGCCGAGGTGGCCGGGCCAGACCTCGCACACGTCCGGCAGCGTGAGCAGCTTCGTGTGGAGGGAACGGAAGATGCCGCGCGCGCCGTCGCGCTTGTCGACGGCGAGGTCGGGACGGGCGACGTCGCCCACGAACAGGCTGTCGCCGCTCAGCACCGCCCACGGCTGCGCGCTGCGGGCGGTGTCGACCAGCGCGAACGCGGTGTGCTCGGGGCGGTGGCCGGGCGTGTGGAGGGCGCGGACGGTGAGCGAGCCGAGCGCGAGCTCCCAGCCGTCCTCGAACGGCTCGTGGTCGTAGTCGGGCGCGGCCGCGCGGTGGATGTGGATCGTCGCGCCGGTGGCCGCGGCCAGCCGTCCGTGCCCGGACACGTGGTCGGCGTGGTTGTGGGTCTCGAGGATGTGCTCGATCCGCACGCCGAGGTAGCGCGCGAGCCGCAGGTACTCGTCGATGTCCAGCTTCGGATCGACGACCGCCGCGACGCCGGCGTCGTCGTCGCCGATCAGGTACGAGGCGCAGCCGAGGTCGTCGTGTGTGAGCTGGCGGAAGATCACGGGTGTAGCACTATCGATGGCCGGTGTTACACATGTCGGGTGCCAACGACCAAACCACGCTACGTGTTCACGGACACCGGCGCCACCGCCGAGATGCTGGATCGCTTGCGCGTGGGCGCGCACACGTCGACGCCGACGTGCTTCTGGGCGACGAAGCGTGGCGGTGAGCGGCGAGCGCCTGCTGCTCGTCGACCGGCACTTCGACGCGCTGCGCCAGGTCTTCGCGTTCACCACTTCTCGGCTGTGAGCAGCCCGCGCAGGTAGGCGCCGCAGGCCGCGAGCGCCGGGCCGGGCTCGCCGCGCATGCGGCACTCGACCGCGAGCGTGCCGGTGAAGCCGATGTCGCGGAGCGTGGCGATCACGGCCGGGAAGGCGACGTGGCAGGTGCCCAGTCTGGTGGCGGTTGACCGGCGGCCTCAGAACAGCTCCGGACACCACGGCGCGACGGCGCCGCGAAATGCGGCGGCGGTCCGCGCGAGCGCGCCGGGTCGCAGCTCCCGCACGCGGCCGGCGGTGGCCAGGTCGTGCAGCGTCGTGCCGCCGAGGTAGGCCGCGCCCAGCGCGGCGACGTCCAGCGCGAGGTCGGGCGGCTCGTCGGTCGGCTCGCAGCCGTCGCCGGACAGCCGGTATCGCCCCTCGTTCCAGGGACATGCCGCGTCGGACACCTCCAGAACGACATCGGGCTCGCTCGCATACGCGCGCGCCGCAAGCGCGGCGGGGACGTCGACGAGTCGCAGCCACAAGCCGTCGCCGACGGTGCGGCGTACCGCGCGCGGGTCGGCGAGCATGAGCCATAGGGGCTCGTCGGAGGGCGCAAGCGGCCAGGTGATCGTGCTCGTCAGATCCTGATCGAGCAGGAACGTCCAGAGCGTCGCGCGCGCCGCCGGCGTGGCTGCGACGAGCTCGCGCACCACGACCTCGCCCGCGGTGCCTTCGTCGTCGCGCTCGGGCCGCACGGCGTAGAGCGCGTAGCCGTCGTCGGTGACCACGGCGCGCAGCGCGTGGGCGCCGCGGCGGTCCGCCTCGGGGTCGTGGAGGCGGTCCCGCCACCACGGGCCGGGACGATCGAGCATGCCCGGACGGTCGGGGCGAACCCGGTCGTGCACCGCGCGCATCGCCTCGACGTGCTCGCCGGCGGGCCCGGCCGTCAGCAGCCCGTCGTCCGCCGGCGGGACCGCCAGCCTCGCGGCCGGGCGCCGCGCCACGAGCTGCGCCTGGGTCGCGCCGACGCCGTACCCGAAGCGGCCGTAGATCGCCCCCTCCGACGACCACAGCGCGGCGACCGCCTCGCCGCGGCCGCGGACGTCCTCGAGCTGGCGGTGCATCATCTCGGTCAGCAGCCCGCGGCGCCGGTGGGTGGGAACGACCGCCACCGCCGTCACCGCCGCGCATGCGACCGTCGCACCGGGCACGGTGAGCTTCCGCGTGAACGCGGCGGTCGTCGCCACGATGCGCCCATCGTCGAACCACGCCAGCGAGCGGTCCATCTCCTCGATGCGCCCGTAGCGCGCGCGGTCGGCGTCGCTGGGCTCGAGATGAAACGCCGACATCGCGGCGACGCTGAACTGCTCGGACTCCTCGGGGGTGGCCGGACGCAGCTCCATCCGCCCTGTTTATCAGCCGCGGCGGATCGGTTCGCGCGAGCCGGTTCGCCGCCTCGAAACCTCCGCCGAGCCCTGCCAGTGCAATGCACGCGCACGTTCTCGGCGCGCAGTTCACTGTCAGGACAACTCGCCAGCGCGCTCGCCAACAGGCGATGGATCTCCGAGAGTTCCATCAGATCCCTTCGAACCGGCTAGCGGGTCCCGGGGATCGCCTGGTCCTCGACGCCGGACACCGTGACGGGGCGGACGCCCGCGGTGCGCCGCGATTCCCGCACCTCCAGGCGCTTGGACAGGCGTGAGAGCCCGTAGTTCGTGATCACGAACAGCAGGCCGATGAACAGCATCACCTGCAATATCGGCGCCTGGACGTCGCCGCCGCCGACGAACGGGTTCCCCGCCGTCTGGGACAGCACGCGGCCCGACCGCACGACCTCCTGGATCGCGATGATCGAGACCAGGGTGGTGTCCTTGTTGAGCGTGATCAGCTGCGAGACGGTCGCCGGCACCATGCGGCGCAGGCCCTGCGGCAGGATCACGTGGCGCATCTGGTCGCGGTACGAGAGGCCCAGCGCCGTCGCTGCCTCACGCTGCCCGCGGTCGAGCGACAGGATGCCCGCGCGCATGATCTCCGCCAGCACGGCGCTGTTGTAGAGGACGAGGCCCATGATCCCCGCGAGCACGAGCTGGCCGCGCAGCACGTCGGGGAGGAACCCGGGCGAGTTCTCCTCCCAGCCCTGCTTGATCGACTCGGGCAGCGACAGCGCGAGGTAGAGGATCAGGAAGATCAGCGGGATGTTCCGGAACAGGTCCACCCAGCCCTTGGCGAGCAGACGCACGGGCGTGAAGGTCGAGAGCGACAGCAGCGCCAGCACCAGCCCGATGGCGAGTGCGATCACGATCGCGATCACGGCGATCTCGAGGTTGATCAGGAACGCTTCGAGCAGGAACCGGGCGTTGTTCTCGGTCCACAGCCACTCCCAGTTGTCCGGGCTGAAGAGGTACTCCATCGCTCAGCGCCTGATCGCGTAGCGGGACTCGAGCGTGCGGAACAGGACGGTCACCGCGACGGTGAGCAGCATGTAGCCGACCGCCGCCCAGAAGAACGACTCCGTCGTCTGGAACGTGTTCGAGTTCACGATCCGCGCCTGCTTGAGCAGATCCGGCAGCGCCAACAGCGAAGCGCCCACGATCGCCGAGTTCTTGACCATCGCGATCGCGATCGAGCCCAGCGGCGGGATGACGGTGCGGAACGCCTGCGGCAGCACGATCTGGCGCAGCGTCTGAGCCTGGGTGAAGCCGAGCGACAGCGAC
>DATHJG010000693.1:0-3856 GCA_035489875.1 Solirubrobacteraceae bacterium
ATGCGCTCGCTCAGCAGGCGGGAGTAGATGTCGAACGCACGCTCTCCGCGAGAGGTCTGTTCGACGACCATTGGGACGAGTGGGCTCACGGTCCTCGCTTCGTTTCGCGTTCAGCGCCTAAGTCCTGCACGGCGAGCAGCAGGGTCTGCCCTGCTCGTCTGGGCGCGAGTCTAGCAACGCGCGAACGTCGCCTGAGTGGGGTCAGGACCCTGGCGTCCAGAGCTGTTGGGAGCGGTCCGGGGCGTCGCTGCCGGGGGTCCAGAGCTTGTCGCGCGCCTGTGCCTGCTCGACGGTGATGGGGGTCGCCGAGTCGGTCAGCAGGTCGAGCGCCTTGCGGTTCGCCAGCTCGGCCTTGAACGTGTCCACGCGGCCGGCGGACTTCATCCGCTCGAGCAGCTTCTTCGCGCTCGTCTGCTCCGACGGCGCGGCCTCCTCCAGGGCCTCGAGCACCTCCTCGTCGGTGGGCTCGACCGACTCGGCGACGACGACCGCGGCGAGCACGGCCTCGCGCTTGAGCTGACGCTCGGCGTCCGACTTGCCCTCGGCGACGATGTCCTCCTCCTCGCGGCCGGAGATCTGGAGGTACATCTCCTTCGAGATCCCCTGGTGCCCGAGCGAGTGCAGCATCTGGTCCCACAGCTCGCGCGCGCGCGCCTCGACCAGCGCGTCCGGCACGTCGACCGTGGCGTTGGCGACGGCGGAGTCGAGCACCGCCTCGCGGAACTCGGCCTCGATCCGGCGCTCCTCGCCCTCCGACAGCCGCTCGCGGATGTCGTCGCGCAGCTCGTCGAGCGTGTCGAAGCCGGCCTCGGCCGCGAGGTCGTCGTTCAGCTCGGGGAGCTCCTTGGCCTTGACCTCCTTGACCGTGACGGCGAACTCGGCCTCGTTGCCCGCGAGGTCCTCCGCGCCGTAGTCATCCGGGAACGTGACCTTGACGGCGCGCTCCTCACCTGCGGCCGCGCCGGTGAGCTGCTCCTCGAAGCCGGGCACGAGCCGGCCGGAGCCCAGCTCGATCATCTGGTCGCGGCCCTCGCCGCCGGCGAACTCGACGCCGTCGAGCGTGCCCTTGTAGTCCATCACGACGAAGTCGCCCTGCGCGGCCGGACGCTCGACGGTCTCGAGCCGGCCGGACCGCTCGCGCAGGCGCTCGACCTCGGCGTCGATCGCCTCGTCGGACGCCTCGGGCGCGCGCTTGCCGACCTCCAGGTCCTTGTACTCGCCGAGCTTGGCCTCCGGGCGGACGCCGATCTCGATCGAGAACGTGAGCGGCTGGCCGTGGCCGGGCAGGTCGCCGAGGTCGAGCTGCGGCTCGCCGACCGGCACGATCGCGGCGGCGTCGATCGCGGCCGAATACCACACGCCGATCGAGTCGCGCACCGCCTCGTCGAGCACGGCTTCGCGGCCGATCCGCTTGATCACGACGGGCGCGGGCGCCTTGCCGGCGCGGAAGCCGGGGACGCGCATGCTGCGGCCGAGCGTGCGCGCCGCCTGGGCGATGCGCTTCTCGACCTCCTCGGGCGGCACCTCCGCCTCCACGCGCACGCGCGACTCGGGGAGCTCGGTGACGGATGTGGAGATGGTGGGGGCGGCCATGGGCGGCTTCCACGATACCGTCGGGCCGTGCGCTCCCGGCTCGCGGCATGGCTCGTCACCGGTCCGCTCGGCCACCTGTGGGGCGGCCTGGCCGACTGGGCCGAGCTGCTCGCCCGCTGGGCGCGGTCGCGCGTGCGCGGGTGAGGAGCGACGGGCCAGGCGGCTGACGCGCCCGGCGGCTCAATCCCGACGGCGGGCGGCCGATCAACCCGTCCGACCCTTCCCGCCTCACCGAGGACCTTCATGCAGAAACTGCGCAACCTGCCGCTGGCCGCCCGGCTCGGCGTCGCCTTCGGCGCGCTCGCGCTCGGACTCCTCGTGGTGTCGCTCGTGGCCTTCCGATCGACGGCGGGGCTCGACACCAAGGTCCGCGCGCTCGCCGTCGACGTGCCCGAGTACACGGCGCTCGTGGGCGGCATCGCCGCCCGGCTCCCGGAGGAGGCGCACCTGGTGGTCGAGCACCTCTACGTCTTCGACGGCGACGTCAAGGCCCAGGACAAGGTCGCCGCGCAGTTCGAGAAGAGCGCCAAGGCCGACGAGCGAGCGCTGACCGCGATGGCCGACGTGCTCTCCGCGGAGAACGACTCCGCGTCGGCCCGGGCCGCCGACGGCATCGAGCAGCTGCAGACCTCGTACCTGCGCTACCTCGACGCCGCCCGCAAGGCGATCGAGCGCTCTCGCCAGGAGACGATCGACGCGGTCGCGGAGCGCGTCGGCTCGCGCAACATCTACCTGAAGCAGATCGCGCCGATGCACGACGCGCTGGAGGCCGGCGTCGCCGAGACCGCCGGCGGAACGCTCGCGTACGCGGCGGGCGAGGGCGAGGCGGCCTCCGACGCGATCTCGTCGACCGAGCGGACGATCGTGCTGGTGACGATCGGCAGCCTGCTGGTCGCGCTGCTGCTGGCTGTCCTGGTGACGCGCTCGGTGATGCGGCCGGTCCGGTCGCTGAGCGGTCGCCTGCAGTCGCTCCACGAGAACTGCCTGTCGAACCTCGCCGCCGGGCTCGAGTCCTGCGCGGACGGCGACCTCACGCGCGCGGTCGTCCCGGTCACCGCGCCGCTCGCGGTCCGCTCCGACGACGAGCTCGGCCGGTTGTCGGCGACGTTCAACGAGATGCTGGGCAAGGCACAGGGATCGGTCGAGTCCTACAACGCGATGCGCGCCCGCCTGGGCGACGCGATCGGCCAGGTCTCGAACTCGGCCGGCACGGTGTCCGCGGCCTCGCAGCAGATGGCGACGACGTCCGGCGAGGCGACCCGTGCGATCGAGGAGATCGCGTCCGCGGTCACCGACGTGGCGCAGGGCGCCGAGCAGCAGGTCCGCGTCGTCGAGTCGGCGCGCTCGTCCGCCGGTGAGGCCGCGCGGGCGGCGGGCCAGTCCGCGGAGACCGCGAAGCGGACCGCGGAGGCGGCGAGCGAGGCGCGCACGGTGGCGGAGCAGGGCGTCGACGCGGCGAACTCCGCGTCGGAGGCCATGCGCCAGGTCGCCGCCTCGTCGCAGGAGGTCTCGGTCGCGATCCGGGAGCTCTCGAGCCGCTCGGAGCGCATCGGCGGCATCGTCGACACGATCACGGGGATCGCCGAGCAGACGAACCTGCTCGCGCTCAACGCCGCGATCGAGGCGGCGCGGGCCGGGGAGCAGGGCCGCGGGTTCGCGGTCGTCGCCGAGGAGGTGCGCAAGCTCGCCGAGGGCTCGCAGGCCGCCGCGGCGGAGATCTCCGGGCTGATCGCGGAGATCCAGCGCGAGACCGGCAAGGTGGTCGACGTCGTCGCCGAGGGCGCGAAGCGGACGGAGGACGGCGTCGCGACGGTCGACCAGACCCGCGTCGCGTTCGAGCGCATCGGCGTGTCGGTCGAGGACATGTCCGCGCGCGTCGTCGAGATCGCGTCGTCGGTGCAGCAGATCTCGGCCGAGGCCGAGCGCATGCAGTCCGACATCGTCGAGGTCGCGGGGGTCGCCGAGGCCTCCTCGGCGTCGGCCGAGCAGGTGTCCGCGACGACGCAGGAGACGAGCGCCTCCGCCCAGGAGATCGCCTCCTCCGCGCAGGAGCTCGCGCGCACTGCCGAGGATCTCGAGCAGTTGGTGGCGCGGTTCAAGTTGGCCTAGCGGCTTCTTCTGCCGAACACCACCGTCACCGTGGTCGCAGGCCCCACGGCGGGATCGCCGACCGGGGCGCCGTCCACCGGGCCTGCGCCGACGTCGCGGTAGCGGGGCGAGAGCAGGATGCGCCTGTGGCTCGGGCTCTCGAGCCACATGTCGA
>DATHJG010000694.1:0-4754 GCA_035489875.1 Solirubrobacteraceae bacterium
ACCGCGACCAGACCGTTCTCGTCGAGCTCGACCCCGAGGGCGTCGAGGCCGAGCGCCTCGATGTCGGGCGCGCGGCCCGCGGCGATCACGAGCCAGTCGGCCTCGCCGCGCTGGTCGCCGTAGGCGAACGCGACCGACCCGTCGCTGGACTGCACGTCCTGCACGAGCGTCCCGGTGTGGATCTCGATGTTCTGCTTGGAGAGCGCGCGGCCGGCCACCTTGGAGATGTCGGCGTCCTCGGTCGGGAGCACGCGGTCGAGCGCCTCGAACAGCAGCACGTTGGTTCCCAAGCGGCCGTACGCGGAGGCGATCTCGGCGCCCGACGCACCGGCGCCGATGATCGCGAGCGTCCCCGGCAGCTGCTCCAGCGCCCACGCCTCTTCGGTGCCGATCACGCGACCGCCGAAGCTCGTGCCCGGCACGGGCTTGGGCACCGAGCCGGTCGCGACGACGACGGTCTTGGCCTCGTACTCGGTGCCGCCGACGCGCACCTTGGGCCCGGCGGCGACCGACGCCTCGCCCTCGATCACGTCGACGTTGTTCTTCTTCATCAGGCCGCTGACGCCGCCGGTCAGCGTCTTGATGACCTTGCGCCGGCGCTCGCCGACCGCGGCGAAGTCGATCCGCCGCTCCGGCACGGTGATGCCGAACTCCGCCGCGTCGTCGATCTCGGAGACGATGTCGGCGACGCGGAGCACGGCCTTCGCGGGGATGCACGCGACGTTGAGGCAGCGGCCGCCGATGACGTCCTTCTCGACGATGGCCGTCTTCATGCCGAGCTGGGCCGCGCGGATCGCCGTCACGTACCCCCCCGGTCCGGATCCGATGACGATGCAGTCGTAAGCGCTCTCGGGCATGGTGGCGGTGGAGGCTAGCCGACCGGCTCGCGCGGCCGCCGCGCCGGCAGCTGGATCCGCGCCATCGCACGGATCAGGAACCAGAACAGCGGGCTGGCGATGCCGATGATCGCCACGCACAGGAGGACCGCCGTGAGGTTGGACGCGACCAGCAGGCTCAGCGCGGAGAACGCGACCGCGATCCCGAGTAGCGCCTCGAAGCCGAGCACCGCCCAGTAGCGGCACTGCCACATCCCGATCGCGGCCGCGGCCATCAGCGCGGCGAAGATCAGCGCGCCCGCGGCGGACTGGCCGTTGTCGTCGACCTCGTAGCCGGCGACGAGCAGCACGACGTTCGACAGCCCGAGCACGGCGGCGAGGATCGCGGCGAGCGTGATGGCGCGCGGTCGCTCGCCGGGCGCGAGCGGCTTCAGCGCAGCGCGGGCGGCCGCGTCGCGCTCCCGGCCCCGCGCGTACCCGCGAGCCATCCGCTCGTGCGCAGGGTCCGACCCCCGCGCCTCGGCGCCGGGCGCTCCCGCGCCTGTCGCCCGTCGCTTACGACTGCGCCCCAACGGAAACCTCCAGCCGCTCCCGCAGCGTCCGCGCCGCGGCCTCGGGATCAGTCGCCCCGGCGATCGCGCGCACGACGACGACCCGCCGCGCACCGCGCGCGACCACCTCGCCGACGTTGCCCGCGTCGAGCCCGCCGATCGCGAACCACGGCGTCGTCACGTTGTCCGCGGCCCACTCCACGTACCCCAGCCCGACGGCCGGTCGCCCCGGCTTGGTCGGCGTCGCATGCACAGGCCCGACGACGACGTAGTCCACGTCGGGATCGGCGTCCGCCGCCGCGCCCTGCGCGGGCGCGTGCGTCGAGCGCCCCACGATCCGCCGCTCGCCCACCGCGGCCCGCGCCGCGGCGACGCTCGCGTCCTCCTGCCCGACGTGCACGCCGTCAGCGTCGCACGCCTCCACCAGATCGGGGCGGTCGTTGAGGATGAACAGCGCGCCGGCTGCGTCGGCCGCGGCGCGGAACTCGCGCGCCGCCGCGACCACGCCGGCGTCGTCGAGCGCCTTGTCGCGCAGCTGGATCAGGTCGACCCCGCCGCGCAGCGCCGCGTCGAGGAACGCCCGCGGGCGCGCGTCGCACACGAGGTACAGACGGGTGGCGGCGATCCGGTCGCGTGGGCGCATCGCATGCAAGTCAAGCACGGCGTGCGCGCTAGTCTCTGCACATACGGGAGCCCGCTCTTCGGGCTGAGAGGGCGCCATCGGGGCGCCGACCGTCGAACCTGATCCGGGTCGTGCCGGCGTAGGGAAGGAGTGACCAGCACTGTCGGTTGAGCAAGCCAAGCCGGACGTCGCCGTCGTCGGCGGCGGGCCGATCGGCCTCGCGAGCGCGTGGCGCGCCGTGCAGCGCGGATTGCGCGTGACGGTGCTCGACGCGGGCGACCCGGGCGCCTGGCACGTCGCCGCCGGCATGCTCGCGCCCGTCGCGGAGGCGAACTTCGGCGAGGACGCGCTGCTCGACCTGAGCCTGCGCGCCGCTGCCGGGTACCCGGCGTTCTGCGCCGAGCTGGCGGAGGCGTCGGGCGTCGACCCGGGGCTGCGCCGGACCGGCACGCTCGTCGTGGCGCGCGATCGCGACGAGGCGGAGTCGCTCGACCGGCTGCTCGCCTTCCGGCGGCGGCTCGGGCTCGACGTCGAGCGGCTGCTGCCGACGGCCGCGCGGCGGGCCGAGCCCGCGCTCGCGCCGACCGTGCGGCTCGCGCTCGACATCGCCGGCGACCACTCCGTCGATCCCCGCCGACTGGTCGCGGCGCTCGCCGAGGCCGTGCGTCGCGCGGGCGGCTCCGTGCGCGCGGGGGCGCGGGTGACCGAGTTGGCGACCGACGGCGACCGCGTGACGGGCGTGACGCTGGAGGACGGCAGCATGGTCGAGGCCGGCGCCGTGCTCGTCGCGGCGGGCGCGCACGCGGGTCGGTTCGGCGCCGTGCCGGTGCGGCCGGTGAAGGGCCAGGTCGTGCGGCTCCGCGACCCGAGCGGCCCGGGGCTGGTCGAGCGCACGATCCGCACGCACGACGCCTACCTCGTCCCGCGCGCCGACGGCCGCTACGTGGTCGGCGCGACGATGGAGGAGCGCGGCTTCGACACCGCCCCGACCGCCGGCGGCGTGTTCGAGCTCCTGCGCGACGTGTCGGAGGTCGTGCCGGGCGTGCTCGAGCTGGAGCTCGAGGACGTGCTGGCGGGACTGCGCCCGGCGACGCCGGACAACCTCCCGGCGATCGGCCGCGGCGCGCTCGACGGCTTGGTCTGGGCGACGGGCTCGTTCCGGAACGGCATCCTCCTCTCGGGCCTGACCGGCGAGCTCGCCGCTGCGGCGATCTGCGGCGAGGAGCTGCCGCATTGGGCCGCGCCGGCCGACCCCGCCCGCTTCGAGACGACCGCACGACACGCGGCGATCACACCACCTGATCGCGCGGCGGTGCGCGCATGACGATCGTGCTCAACGGCGAGGCCCACGACGTCGCGCCGGGCACCACGGTGCGCGCGCTGCTCCAGGCGCTCGACGTCCCCGGCGGGGCGCGCGGCGTCGCGGTCGCGGTCGATGCCGAGGTCGTGCCGCGCGGCGAGTGGGAGACGACCAAGCTCGACGAGGGTGCGCGGGTCGAGGTCCTGCGCGCGACCCAGGGAGGCTGAATGAGCGTCACCGATCATTCCGTGACGGCGGATCCGCTGACGATCGCGGGGCGCGAGCTGCGCTCCCGGCTGCTGCTGGGCACCGGTGGCTTCCGCTCGCTCGAGGCGATCGCGGCCGCGATCGAGGCGAGCGGGACCGAGCTGGTCACGGTCGCCCTGCGCCGGATCGACTCGGACGCGCGCGGCTCGCTGGTCGACGTGCTCGAGGCGGCCGGCGTCCAGCTCCTCCCCAACACCGCGGGCTGCTTCACGGCGCGCGACGCCGTGCTCACCGCCAGGCTGGCGCGCGAGGCGTTCGGGACCGACTGGGTCAAGCTCGAGGTGATCGGCGACGACCGCACGCTGCTCCCCGACGCGCCCGCGCTGCTCGAGGCGGCGGAGCAGCTCGTCGACGACGGCTTCGTCGTGCTGCCCTACACGAACGACGACCCGATCCTCGCCCGCCGGCTGGAGGACGTCGGCTGCGCGGCGGTGATGCCGCTCGGCTCGCCGATCGGCTCCGGCATGGGGCTGCTCAACACGTACAACCTGCGCCTGATCCGCGAGCGCGCGGGCGTGCCGGTGATCCTCGACGCGGGCGTCGGCACGGCGTCCGACGCCGCGCTCGCGATGGAGCTGGGCTGCGACGCCGTGCTGTGCGCGAGCGCGGTCTCGCGCGCCGAGGACCCGACGGCGATGGCGCGGGCGATCCGCCTCGGCGTCGAGGGCGGGCGGCTCGCCTACCGCGCCGGCCGCATCCCACGCCGCCTACACGCGCAGGCGTCCACCCCCGAGGAGGGGGTCCCGGCGTTCTGAGCATCGCGGACACGCTGTTCGACGGGTGGGAGCGGGCGTGGTCCGGGCGGGACCCCGCAGCGTTCGGTCCGCTCTGCCACGCCGAGGTGCACTACGAGGACCCGCTGCTCCCGGAGCCGCTGCAGGGTGCCGACGCGATCGCCAGCCGCGCGGAGAAGGTCTGGGCCGCGTTCCCCGACGCGCGCCTGCAGCCGATCGGCCCGCGGCTGACCGACGGCACGCACGCGAGCGCGCCGGCGAAGCTGCTCGGCACGCATCGCGCGCCACTCGACGGGCTGGCGGCGACGAATCGTTTTGTGGTCGTGCATGTTGTGTTCTTCGCCGAGCTTCGGGACGAGCGTCTGTTCCGGGTGCGCGCGTTCTTCGACGCGTATGGAGCCGCGGTCGTGTTGGGTGTGCTCCCGAAGCCTAGAACGCTCAGAG
>DATHJG010000695.1:0-4072 GCA_035489875.1 Solirubrobacteraceae bacterium
GCGTGCGCATCATGACGACGTCGCGGGGGATCACTGACACCAAGGTCTACGACCGCCAGGGCGTGATCGACCGCTACGGGATCCCGCCGGAGCTGGTGCCGGACTTCATCGGCCTGAAGGGCGACACGTCCGACAACATCCCGGGCGTTCCCGGCATCGGCGACAAGACCGCCGCCGAGCTGCTGCAGCGCTTCGGCTCGCTCGAGGACGTGCTCGCCAACGTCGAGCAGATCTCCGGCGCCAAGCGCAAGCAGAACCTGACCGAGTTCGCGGACGATGCGCGCGTCTCGAAGCAGCTCGCCACGATGGTCCGCGACGTGCCGATCGAGCTCGACCTCCGGGCCGAGCTGACGCGCGAGCCGGACCGGACGCGGCTGCGCGCGATGTTCCGCGACTTCGAGCTGCGTGACCCGCTGCGCCGGTTGGAGGAGGCGCTCGACGCCGCGGAGTCGGCGGCGATCCCGCGCCCGGAGGCGGAGACGGCGCGCAAGGTCGCCGTGCGCAAGGGCGGCCCGGCCGACCTCTCGCGCCTGACCGGCGCCGAGCTGGCGCTGGCCGCGAGCGCGCCGGACGTCCCCGAGGGCGAGCTGCTGCCGCGTGCGACCGGCTGGCGCTTCGGCGCCTACGCCGGCGGCCCGCACGCGATCGCCGGCGCGGTCGGCGATCCCGCCGAGCTGGTCGCCGCCGCCGGCGACCGGCCCGTGCTCGCGCACGACGCCAAGTCGCTCGGCGAGGTGCCCGCGAACCTCGCGTTCGACACCGAGGTCGCCGCCTACCTGCTCGACCCCGCCCGGCGCGGCTACCCGCTCGCCGAGCTGTGCGAGGAGCGCGGGATGGCGGTCGAGGCCGACGATCCCGAGGCCGTCGACGCGGTCCTCATCCACGAGCTCGCCGGCCGCCAGCGCGAGCAGCTGCGCGAGCGCGGGCTGGAGGACCTCCTGCACGACATCGAGCTGCCGCTCGTGCACGTGCTGCGTGAGACCGAGAAGGCCGGCATAAAGCTCGACGCCAGGCGCCTGGAGGACGCGGGGCTGAAGATGCGCGCCGACGCCGCCGAGCTCGAGCGCGAGATCTGGGAGCTGGCCGGCGAGGAGTTCATGATCGGCTCGCCGCAGCAGCTCGCCGAGGTCCTGTTCGTCAAGCTCGGCCTGTCGCGCAAGCGCCGCGGCAAGACCGGCTTCTCGACCGACGCCCGGGTGCTGCAGGCGATCCGCGACGAGCACCCGATCGTCGAGAAGATCGAGCGCTGGCGCGAGCTGACCAAGCTCGTGCAGACCTATCTGGAGCAGCTCCCCGCCGCGATCGGCGAGGACGGCCGCCTGCACACGACGCTGCTGCAGACGAACACCGCGACCGGGCGGCTGGCCTCGATCAACCCGAACCTCCAGAACATCCCGATCCGCTCGGAGATCGGGCGCGAGATCCGCGCCTGCTTCATCGCGGAGCCCGGGAACGTGCTGATCTCCATCGACTACTCGCAGGTCGAGCTGCGCGTGCTCGCGCACATCGCCGGCGAGGACGTGCTGAAGGACATCTTCCGCCGCGGCGAGGATGTCCACACCGAGACCGCCGCCGCCGTGTTCGACACGCCGCCCGACCAGCTCACGGTGGCGATGCGCTCGAAGGCGAAGATGGTCAACTACGGGATCGTCTACGGCCTCTCCGCGTACGGCCTCGCCGACCGGCTGCGGATCGAGCAGGAGGAGGCGCAGGAGTTCATCGACCGCTACCTCGAGCGCTTCCCGGCCGTCGCGCGGTTCATGGCCGACGCGGTCACGCAGGCGGAGGAGCACGGGTACGTCTCGACGCTGTTCGGCCGCCGCCGCCAGATCCCGGAGATTCGCGCGCGCAACTGGCAGACGCGCAAGCTGGGCGAGCGCCTGGCGGTCAACTCGATCATCCAGGGGACCGCGGCCGACATCATCAAGGTCGCGATGGTGCGCTGTCACGACCGGCTGGCCGAGGCGGGCCTCGCGACGCGCATGATCCTGCAGATCCACGACGAGCTGCTGTTCGAGGGCCCGGAGGCCGAGGCGGCGCAGGCGGCCGAGATCGCGTCGGCCGAGATGGTCGGCGCCGCCGAGCTGGACCCGCCGCTGGTGGTGGAGCCGGGGATCGGGCCCAACTGGCTGGCCGCGAAGTGACGAGCACCGAGGCCGCGCCGGCTGCGGCCCTGGCCCGGCGCGACTCGCTGCTGCTGCTCGGCGCGCTGCTGCTGGCCGCCGTCGCGCTGCGCCCGCAGCTCGTGGGCGCCGGGCCGCTGATCCCCGACATCCAGGACGACCTCGAGGTCTCCCACGCCGTCGCCGGCCTCGTCGGCACGATCCCGGTCCTCTGCATGGGCCTGTTCGCGCCGCTTGCCGGCCTGGCCTCCGCGCGCTGGGGGCTGCGTACCGCGATGGCCGCCTGCCTGCTGGCGATCGCCGCGTTCGGCCTCGGCCGCGCCGCGGCGCCGGGAGCGGTGGCGCTGCTCGGCCTCACGCTCCCCGTCGGCATCGCGATGGCGATCGCCGGCACGCTGCTGCCCGTCGCGGTCAAGCAGAGCTTCGCGCACCGGCCCGCGTTCGCGAGCGGGATCGGCGTGACCGGGATCAACATCGGCGCGGCGATCTCCTCGGCCGTCGCCGTGCCGGTCGCCTCGGCGGCGGGCGGCTGGCGCGGCGCGCTCGCCGCGTTCTCGCTCGCGACGCTCGCGATCTGCGCGGGCTGGCTGGCGCTCAGCCGCGGCGCGTGGGGCGAGCGGTCCGGGGCGCGGCCGCCGCGGCTGCCGGTCCGGCGCCCGGTCGTGTGGGCGATCGTGCTCGCGTTCGCGCTGCCGTCGGCGATCTACTACGGGCTCGTGGCGTGGGTCGCGGACGCCTATCAGGAGCGCGGCTGGAGCGACGAGGCGTCCGGCGCCGTGCTGGCGGTCATGGGCGTCGCGTCCGTGCCGGCGGCGCTGGTCGTGCCGTGGCTCGCGGATCGCATGGGCTCGCGGCGGCTGTGGATGTGGTTCGCCGCCGGCTGCATGTGCGTCGCGACGTTCGGCTTCGCCGCGATCCCCGGCGGCGGCTTCGCGTGGGCCGTCCTGACGGGGATCGCGCTCGGCACGGTCTTCCCGATCTGCCTGACGATGTGCCTCGACGTCGCGCGGGAGCCGGCAGAGGCCGGGGCTGCCGCAGCGCTGATGTTCCTCGCCGGCTACCCGATCGCCGCGCTCGGACCGCTGGGCGCCGGCGCGGTGCGCGACCTGAGCGGCTCGTTCGACGCGAGCCTCTGGGCCTTGTTCGGGACCGCAGCGCTGATGGCGGCGATCCTCGCGCCGCTGACACCGGCGCGGCTGCACCCGGCGCGCGAGGATGCGCGATGAGACGCGCAGGCGCGGCTGCGCCACGCGCGATGAACCGCGGAGGTGCGGCGCGCGACGAGCGCGGCGTCATGGACCGCAACGAGGACGGCGGCTGATGGACCGCGGCGTGGCGGTCGCGCTCGCGACCGCGATCGGCGGCGCCCTGGCGCTCCAGGCACCGTTGAACTCGCTGCTCGGCCGCTCGGTCGGCAGCCTGACCGCCTCGGTCGTCGCGTTCGCGGTCGGCCTCGCGGCGCTGCTCGCGGTGTCCGTCATGGCCGGGGGCCTGACCGGCGTCGCCCACGCGGGCGACGCGCCGTGGTGGGCGCTCGTCGGCGGTGGGCTGATCAGCGCGCTCTACGTCGCGTCGATCGTCTGGACGGTCCGGACGTTGGGCGCCGGCGGGCTGACCGCGGCGACGATCGCCGGCCAGTTCGCGGTCGCGATGGTCGTCGACCACTACGGCTGGCTCGGCGTCGAGCGCCAGCCGATCACCGTCGCGAAGCTCGCCGGGCTCGCCCTGCTCGCGTCGGGGACCTGGCTGATCGTGCGCGACTGAAGCTCACGCGGCGTCGCCGCCGACGCGACCCTACGCCGTTCCGTCGCACGCCCGGGCCCTCGGATTGGACGCAGCCACCCGGACCAGGGCACTACCGTGCGTTCATGGCCATCGCCGACGACACGCCCACCACCATGACCACCTCCTTCTGGCACCCGTTCGCCGACATGGGCGCCGTCTCGCGG
>DATHJG010000696.1:0-2072 GCA_035489875.1 Solirubrobacteraceae bacterium
GCGGGTCGCGAGTGATGGACTCGCGGGTTGAGCGTGGTCTTGCACTGTGGTCTTGCACTGGGGAGGGGCGTGCGGGATGCTCATTACATTCCGGCTGGAATGTATGTTGGAGGCTTCGATGGGGCGTTCGCTCGCAGGCAAGGTCATCGTCATCACCGGCGGAGCACGGGGCATCGGCGCCGCCACGGCGAGCGCGCTCGCCAGGCTCGGCGCTCAGGTCGCGATCGGCGACCTCGACCTGGACGTCGCCAAGGCGACGGCAGACGAACTGGGCGAGAACGCCACCGCGCTGCCGCTCGACGTCACCGACCGCGTGCGCTTCACCGAGTTCCTCGACGAGGTCGAGCGCCAGCTCGGCCCGATCGACGTGCTGATCAACAACGCCGGGATCATGCCGCTCGGCCCGTTCGAGGACGAGGCCGACCGCACCACCGGCCACCAGCTGGAGATCAACCTGCACGCGGTCATCCACGGCACCCGCGAGGCCGTCAAGCGCATGCGCCCGCGCGCGAGCGGCCACATCGTCAACATCGCCTCAGCGGCGGGCAAGGCCGGATTCCCCGGCGGGGCAACGTACTGCGCCACCAAGCACGCCGTCGTCGGGCTGTCCGAGGCGGTGCGGATGGAGCTGCGCGGTACCGGCGTCGACGTGTCCGTGGTGCTGCCGGCCATCGTGCGCACCGAGCTGGCCACCGGGCTCACGGAGGCCCGGTTCATCAAGTCTGTCGGGCCGGAGGCCGTCGCCGACGCCATCGTGAAGACCTTGCAGAGCCCCAAGTTCGAGGTCTTCGTGCCGCGCTCGCTCACCGGCACCTTCTACCTCACCCGGCTGCTCCCCCGGCGCGCGGCGGAATGGGTGGCCAGGGCGCTCAAGGCCGACCAACTGCTGCTGAACGCCGAGCACTCGGCCCGCACCGCCTACGAGGCACGCGCGGAAGCCAGCGCGCCGGCCGCCGACCGGGAGACCGGCGCGTGACGCGCCCGCCGGCCCTCACCGACGAGCTGCTCGACCGCCTTCGCGCCCGCGTCACGGCATCCGGACAGCGGTCCTACGCCCCGGTCGACGTGTTCACCGGCGGCGAGCTCGCCACCCTGCCTGAGTCCACTGTGGACGACGTCGACGCCGCGGTAAGCACGGCGGCGGCGGCGCAGCAGAGCTGGGCGAAGCTGGACGTCGCCGAGCGGCTCGCGGTGTTCGACCGGTTCCACACCCTGCTGCTCGACCACCGCGAGCAGATCATGGACCTGGTCCAGGCGGAGACCGGCAAGGCCCGCCGGGACGCGTTCGAGGAGTTCTGCGAGCCGGCCCTGGTCACCGCCTACTACCTGCGCAAGGCGTCGAAACTGTTGCGCGACAAGAAGAAGGCCGGGGTGCTGCCGTTCGCCGTCGGCGCCACCGAGCGGCGGGTACCCAAGGGCGTCGTCGGCATCATCTCGCCGTGGAACTACCCCTTCGCGCTCGCGCTCGGCGACCTGATCCCCGCGCTGATCGCGGGCAACGCCGTGGTGCTCAAGCCGGACAGCCAGACGGCGCTCAGCCCGCTGTACGGCGCCGAGTTGCTCGCGCAGGCCGGTCTGCCGGCGAACCTGCTCCAGGTGGTGCTCGGGGACGGGCCGACCATCGGCGGCGCCGTCGTCGACGCCAGCGACTACGTCGGCTTCACCGGCTCCACCCGCACCGGCACGGAGATCGCCAAGCGGGCCGGCGCCCGACTCATCGGCTGCTCGCTCGAACTCGGCGGCAAGAACCCGCTGATCGTCCTCGACGACGCGGACGTGCCGGCCGCGGCCCGCATCGCGGCTCGTGGCTGCTTCGCGAACGCCGGCCAGCTGTGCCTGGCCATCGAGCGGATCTACGTCCACGACGCGATCGTCGACGGGTTCGCCGCCGCGCTCGTTGCCGAGGCCGAGAAGCTGCGGCTGGCCGCCGGCTACGACTACGCCGCCGACCTCGGCTCGCTCACCTCGGCACGCGCCATCGAGACCGTGTCCGCACACGTCGACGACGCCCGCGCGAAGGGCGCCACCGTGCTCACCGGCGGGCACGCCCGCCCCGACCTCGGACCGTACTT
>DATHJG010000697.1:0-2235 GCA_035489875.1 Solirubrobacteraceae bacterium
CAGCGGTTCAACGAGGCGCTCGCGGTGCTCGAGGCGCAGGGTGCCGAGCTGGTCGAGGTCAGCGCGCCGAGTTTCGATTACGCGATCGCGGCGTACTACCTGATCCTGCCGGCGGAGGCGTCGAGCAACCTCGCCAAGTTCGACTCGGTGCGGTTCGGGCTGCGGGTTCCCGTCGCGGGTGGGACGGTCGAGGATGTGATGGCCGCGTCGCGCGAGGCCGGCTTCGGTGACGAGGTGAAGCGTCGCATCATCCTGGGCACCTACGCGCTGTCGGCCGGGTACTACGACGCGTATTACGGCTCGGCGCAGAAGGTGCGGACGCTGATCCAGCGCGACTTCGATGCGGCGTTCGCTTCGTGCGATGTGCTCGCGACGCCGGCCGCCCCGACGACGGCGTTCAAGCTGGGCGAGAAGATCGACGACCCGCTGGCGATGTACCTGAACGACCTGACGACGATTCCGGCGAACCTGGCCGGCGTGCCCGGGATCGCCCTGCCCGTCGGTCTCGCGCCGGAGGACGGGTTGCCCGTCGGCATCCAGTTCATGGCGCCCGCGCGCGAGGACGCCCGCCTGTACACGGTGGGCGCCGCGCTTGAGCGGCAGCTCGTCGCCCAGTGGGGCGGCCCGCTGCTCGCCCAGGCCCCCACGCTGGCCTAGCGCCGAACGAGCACGTTCTCGCCGAGCGAGGGTGGTGGGACGGGCACGCTCGGCGCAAAGGTCCTCGCTCGCGCTTAGGGTGGCGGTGATGCCTCGCACACCGATCTCGGCGCCGGCCACATCGCGGGCGTACCCGCTGCTGTGGGGCGGCACCGCATCCGCCAATCTCGCCGACGGCATCACGCTCGCGGTGGGCCCGCTGCTCGCCGCCGCCATCACGCGCGACCCCGCACTCGTCGCCGGGCTGGTCGTCGCGCAACGTCTGCCGTGGCTGCTGTTCGTGCTGTTCGCCGGGGTCATCGTCGACCGGTTCGACCGCCGGATGCTGCTGATCGCGGGCAACGTGCTGCGGTTCGTGGCGCTCGGCGGCATCACGGTGGCGCTCGCCGCGGGGGTGCGCGAGCTCTGGCTGCTGTACGTCGTGGCGTTCCTGCTCGGGATGGCGGAGACGATCGTCGACAACGCGTCCCTTGCGATCCTGCCGCAGCTGGTGAACCGCACCCGCATGTCCGACGCCAATGGGCGGTTGTTCGCGACGCAGTCGATCGTCAACGAGCTGATCGGTCCTCCGCTCGGCTCCGTGATCTTCGCGTTCTCGGCGGTCGCGGCCTTCGCGTCGGGCAGTGCCGTGTTCCTCCTGGCGGCGATCGTCTACGCGTTGCTGCCGCGACGGCCGCGCGAACCCGACCCGACCCGGCTGGTCGAGCCTGTCGAGACCAAGCGCGCGTCCGTCCGCGCCGAGCTCGCCGAGGGCCTGCGCTGGTTCGGACGCAGCCCGATGCTGATCCTGATGTCGAGCATGGCGGCGACGATCAACCTGATGACGTTCGCGACGATGGCCGTTTTCGTGCTGTTCTCGCAGGATCGTCTGGGACTCAACGAGGCCGGCTACGGCATCCTGCTCGCGGCCGGCGCGATCGGCGGCATCCCCGCCGGACTGCTCGGGCCCGCGATCATCCGGCGCCTCGGTGAGGGACCCGTCCTGATCGGGGCGACCGCGCTCGCGGGTGTCGCGTACTTCGTCGCGGCGACGACGACCTCACCCATCGTGATGGGCGTCACCATGGTGACGGAGGGCGTCGCGTTCACGCTCAGCAACATCGTCGTGATCACGCTGCGGCAGAACATCGTGCCGAACGCCCTGCTCGGCCGGGTGACCAGCGTGTACCGGCTGATCGCGGTGGGGGCGATGCCGATCGGCGCCCTGATGGGCGGACTCGTCGCGCGCGCGTTCGGGCTGACCGCGCCGTTCTGGGTGGCGGCGGTCGGGCTCGTGCTGCTCGCCATCGTGATCGCGCCGTTCATGCGCACCTCGCGCATCCGGGCGCTGCCGCCCGGCGATCCGGTGCACGCCGATCCGCCGATTCCGGGAGCCCCTGTCGACTGACGGAGTCCGGGCGCAAGATGGAGAGCATGGAACCGGAGTTGCTCGCCGTTCTCGTGCTGTTCTCGCAGGATCGCCTGGGACTCAACGAGGCCGGCTACGGCATCCTGCTCGCGGCCGGCGCGATCGGCGGCATCCCCGCCGGACTGCTCGGGCCCGCGATCATCCGGCGCCTCGGTGAGGGACCCGTCCTG
>DATHJG010000698.1:0-3243 GCA_035489875.1 Solirubrobacteraceae bacterium
CGTCCTGGATCCAGAGACCGCGCAAGCACGTCGAGCAGGCGAAGGCGTTCTCGCGCGGTCTCTGGATCCAGGACGACCAGTTCGCCGAGACCTGGGCGTGCCGCAACGGCTCGAAGTATTCGCCGCGCCCCGCGATCAACGACGCCTGCGCGGACGTGTTCGACGAGGATCCCTACAGCACGTTCACCGACGACATCCTGCCGACGGCTCGCGCCGAGCCGCGCTACCCCGACCAGATCGTCAAGGCGGTCGGTGACGGGCTGCAGGCCGCGATGTTCTCCGGCGCCAGCGGCGAGGACGCCGCGAACCAGGCCGCGGACGCGGTCGACAAGTACCTGTCGCGCTACCGGGGCGCCCCGCTCAACCCGGAGACGTAGTGGCCGCCGTTCCGCACGCGGGCCGGCGGATGCGCTGGTGGCGTACCCGGCGAGGGCAGCAGCGTCTCGTCGGGTACGGCTTCCTGCTGCCAGACATCATCGGCCTCGCGGTGTTCGTCGCGCTGCCGATCCTCGGCGCGTTCTACATCTCGTTCCACGACTGGAGCGGGATCGGCGCGCGGGAGTGGATCGGCCTGCAGAACTACGAGGATCTGCTCGACGACGCGGCGTTCCGCGACGCGCTGCGGGTCACGGCGATCTACACGGCGGTGTTCGTCCCGCTGCTGTTCTCGATCTCGCTGGCGCTCGCGCTGCTCGTCAACCAGGGGCTCAAGCTGACGGGCTTCTTCCGCTCCGCCTACTTCGCGCCGTTCATGGTGTCGCTGGTGGTCTCGTCGGTGCTCTGGGGCTTCATGCTCCAGAACCCGGCCGGCGTCGTGAACGAGATCATCGGGCTCGTCGGGATCGACCCGCAGCCGTGGCTCGGCTCGAGGCGGTTCGCGCTGGCGTCGGTGATCGTCGTGACGCTCTGGCAGGGCGTCGGCTACTCGATGATCATCTTCCTCGCCGGGCTGCAGGACATCCCGCGCGTCTACTACGAGGCGGCGACGATCGACGGAGCGGGGGCGTGGAAGCGGTTCCGCTACATCACGCTCCCGCTGCTCAAGCCGACGAGCCTGTTCGTCGGGCTGATCTCGTTCATCCAGGCGCTGCAGGTCTTCGACCCGATGTACGTGCTCACGCAGGGCGGGCCGGCGGGCGCCACGACGACCGCCGTCTTCTACATCTACGAGACGGCGTTCGAGTTCCTGCAGCTGGGATACGCCTCGGCGCTCTCGATCGTGTTGTTCGTGATCATCCTCGTCTTCTCGCTGCTGCAGCTGCGGGTCTTCCGGACGGAGTCGTATGAGTGACGCGACGCTCACCGCCGCGCGGACGCGGACGCGACGCGCGGCGCGCGCCCGGCGGCGCAGGCGGATCGGCGACCGGCTGGTGCTCTACGCGCTGGCCGCGATCGCGTTCGTGATCCTCGCCGGGCCGCTGCTGTGGATGATCTCGAGCGCGCTGAAGACGCGCACGGAGGTGCTGGCGAGTCCGCCGTCCGTGCTTCCCGCCACGCCGCAGTGGGGGAACTTCTCGGACGTGTTCGAGCAGGTCCCGTTCGCGCGGTACCTGCTCAACTCCGCGCTCGTCGCGACCGTGGTCACGGTCGTGTCGCTGCTGTTCCACTCGATGGCGGCGTACTCGCTGGCGCGGCTGCGCTACCCGGGCCGCAACGTGATCTTCGTAGCGATCCTCTCCACGCTGATGGTCCCGTTCACGGTCATCGTGGTCCCGCTGTTCATCATCGTCGACTGGCTGGGGTGGGTCGACACCTACTGGGGCCTGATCGTGCCGATGATCCCGCACGCCTTCGGCATCTTCCTCTTGCGCCAGTTCTACCTGTCGCTGCCGCGCGAGCTCGAGGAGGCGGCGATCGTCGACGGCGCGAGCCTGATGCGCGTGTACTGGAGCATCGTGCTGCCCCTGTCGCGCCCGATCCTCGCGGCGCTCGGGATCTTCTTCTTCCTCGCCAACTGGAACAACTTCCTCTGGCCGCTGATCGTCACGCAATCGTCCGACCTGTGGGTCGTGCAGCTCGGCATCCAGCAGTTCACGGGCCAGCGCGCCAGCCAGTACGAGCTGATCATGGCCGCGTCGACGCTCGCCGCGCTGCCGACGCTGCTCCTGTTCTTCGTCCTCCAGAGGCGGCTGGTGGAGGGCATCAAGCTGACCGGACTGAAGGGATGAGATGACCGGACCACTCGCCAACCTCCCGCGGCTCACCGGCACCCGCAGCGCGCGCGCGTCGAGCTGGGACCGCACCGGCGGCAACGACGACCGGCTCACGATCGCGCCGGGCGCGACGGCGGTGCTGGCCGAGATCGACGAGCCCGGCGTCGTGCGCCACGTCTGGAGCACGATCGCGTGCAGGGAGCGGGATCACCTGCGCAAGATCGTGCTGCGGATGTTCTGGGACGGCGAGGCGGAGCCCAGCGTCGAGGTACCGATCGGCGACTTCTTCGGCATCGGGCACGCCCGGACGCGCAACTTCAGCTCGCTGCCGCTGCAGATGAGCCCGGAGGACGGGAAGGCGTTCAACTGCTGGTTCCCGATGCCGTTCGACACGGCACGGATCGAGGTCGAGAGCCAGTGCGCGCACGAGGACGTGCTCCTCTACTACTACGTCGACTACGAGCTGGTCGACGAGCCCGACCCGGCGCTCGCCCGCTTCCACGCCCAGTGGCGGCGCGAGAACCCGACCGACGGGATCTCCGACGCCGGGCTGAGCAACGACGAGTACTCGTTCGGCGGCGAGAACACCGACGGCGCCGGCAACTACGTGATCCTCGAGGCCGCGGGCGAGGGGCACTACGTCGGCTGCAACCTCAACATCCAGAACCTCCGCGAGACCGGGTTGAACAACTTCAACTGGTACGGCGAGGGCGACGACATGATCTTCGTCGACGGCGAGGAGTTCCCGCCGTCGCTGCACGGCACCGGGACCGAGGACTACTTCAACACCGCGTGGTGCCCGACTCAGGAGTACAACGCGCCGTACCACGGCCTCGTGCTCCCGGGCGAGCAGAACTGGTGGGGGAAGGTGTCCTACTACCGCTTCCACATCGAGGACCCCGTCCGGTTCCGGGAGTCGATCCGCGTGACCATCGAGCACGGGCACGCGAACCGGCGCTCGGACGACTACTCGAGCACGGCGTACTGGTACCAGGCCGAGCCGCACGGGCCGTTCCCGGCGCTGCCGGCGGTCGCCGAGCGGCTGCCGCGGCCAGACGAGCCGACCCCGTGAGGGTCGAAACAGGGAGGT
>DATHJG010000699.1:0-4417 GCA_035489875.1 Solirubrobacteraceae bacterium
GCCGGACGCGATCCTGTTCAAGCCCGGCCCGCTGACCGCGGAGGAGCGGACGCTGATGGTCAAGCATCCCGAGATCGGCTCGGAGATCCTCCGCCACATCGACTTCCTCGACGACGCCAAGGCCGTCGTGCTCCACCACCACGAGCGCTGGGACGGCGACGGGTACCCGCACGGGCTCGCCGGCGAGGCGATCCCGCTGCAGGCGCGGGTCTTCGCGGTCGCCGACACGCTCGACGCCCTGACGACCGACCGGCCGTACCGCCGGGCCGTCGGGTGGGCGGACGCGCGCCAGGAGATCCGAGCCGGCGCCGGCACGCAGTTCGACCCCGCGATCGTCGCGGCATACGACACGCTGCCGGACGAGGCGTTCATCCGCATCGGGGACGGGATCGCGTGACGCACACGATCCTGATCGTCGACGACGACCCGATGATCAGGAAGCTGATCACGACGACGTTGCAGGACGTGGCGGGCTACTCGCTGCGGGAGGCGCCCGATGGCGTGGCGGCGATCGAGGCCGCGCTGCAGGACCGCCCCGAGATCGTGTTCCTCGACTACGACATGCCGCGGCTGAACGGGATCGAGACGTGCCGCCGGCTGCGTTCCGATCCCGCGACGGCCGCGGCGACGATCATCATGCTCACGGCGATGTCGGACGGGCCGGCGCAGGACCGTGCGGTCGCGGCCGGCGCCGATCTCTTCCTGACCAAGCCGTTCTCGCCGCTGCGGCTGCTGCGGTTGGTAGACGAACTGGCCCAGTAACGTCGCCGAAGGCGAGCGGCGAGGAACGAGCCCGCTCGCCTGGCAGGCGAAACCTCGGTTCCGCAACGCTACCCTGCGCCCACGTGCGCCTCGGGGTCCACATCGGCTACTGGGGCCTCGGGCTCGGCGCGGCCGAGCAGCTCGAGCTGGTCCAGGAGGCCGAGCGGCTCGGCTACGACTCGGTCTGGACCGCGGAGGCCTACGGCTCCGACGCGGTGACGATCCTCGCGTGGCTGGCCGCGCAGACCGAGCGGATCAAGCTCGGCTCCGCGATCCTGCAGATGCCCGGCCGCTCGGCCGCCATGACCGCGATGACCGCGGCGACGCTCGACCAGCTCTCCGGCGGGCGCGTCCTGCTCGGCATCGGCACGAGCGGCCCGCAGGTCGCCGAGGGCTGGCACGGCCAGCGCTTCGCACGCCAGCTCCAGCGCACGCGCGAGTACGTCGAGGTCGTGCGGATGGCGCTGCGCCGCGAGCGCGTGCGCTACGACGGCGAGACGCTCCAGCTCCCCCTGCCCGACGGGCCGGGGAAGGCGCTCAAGCTGACGATCGCGCCGGTGCAGGAGCGGATCCCGGTCTACATCGCCGCGATCGGCCCGAAGAACACGACGCTGACCGCCGAGATCGCCGACGGCTGGATCCCGACGCTGTTCTCGCCCGAGCACGTTGCGGAGTTCCGGCCGCTGCTGGAGGAGGGCTTCGCGCGCGCCGGCGACGGCAAGTCGTTCGCGGACTTCGACATCGCGCCCACGGTGCAGACGCTGGTCTCGGACGACCGGGCGGCGGCGCGCGACGCGATGCGGCCGTTCCTGGCGCTCTACGTCGGCGGGATGGGCTCGCGCAAGCAGAACTTCTACAACGCGCTCGTGCAGCGCTACGGGTTCGAGGACGCCGCGCAGCAGGTGCAGGACCTCTACCTGGAGGGCCGCAAGGAGGAGGCGGCAGCAGCGCTGCCGGGTGAGCTGATCGACGCGGTCTCGCTGTGCGGGCCGGCCGACGTCGTGCGCGAGCGGCTGGCGATGTTCCGCGACGCCGGCGTCGGCACGCTGATGCTCTCCCCCACCTCGTCGTCGTTCGAGGACCGTCGGCGACAGCTTCGGCTGGTCGCCGACCTGGCGGGGTGACGCTCCCCGCCGACCTCGCCGTGCGCGCGCCGGTCCCGGGTGAGGTGGAGGGCATCGCCGCCCTGGTCGCGGCCTGCGACGAGACCTACCGCGCGTGGGCGCCGCCGGGCTGGACGCCGCCGCCGCCCGGGCGCGAGCTGGACCGCTGGCGCGGGCGCATCACCGACGGCACGTGGTGGACGCGCATCGCGGTGGAGGCGAGCGATGGCGAAGCCCGCGGCGAGTCGTCCGGCCGGGTGGTGGGGCTCGTCTGCTTCACCCAGGCGGTCGTCCAGCGCACGCTGCCCGCGCCGCCCGCGCAGCTGCCGATCCGCCCGCCGCGCGACGTGCTCACGCTCGAGCCGATCCCGGGTCGCGCGCACGTCTCGGCGGTCTTCACCCACCCCGATCGCTGGCGCGAGGGGATCGCGGCCGGCCTGCTGGGGCTCGCCGAGGAGGCGATGCGCGCCGAGGGCTACCGCGAGGTGCAGCTCTGGACGCCGCGCGACGCGCCCGCGCGGCGCTTCTACGAGGCGACCGGCTGGCGCCACGACGGGCGCGAGCAGTGGCTGGCCGAGCTGGCGCTGCCGATCGTGGCGTACGTCAAGTCGCTGTGAGCGCGGTGCGGCCGCTCCGCGTCTACCTCGGCGCGTTCGGCGATCCGGGGCACGCGTTCCCGATGCTCGCGCTCGGCGCGGCGCTCGTCGCCCGCGGGCACACGGTCGCGCTGCAGACGTGGCGGCGCTGGGAGCAGCCCGCGGTCGCGGCCGGGATGGCGTTCGCAGCCGCGCCCGAGTACCAGGTGTTCCCCACGCGGGAGCGGCCGATGCAGCCCTACGAGGCCGCGGTCCACGCGGCGCGGGCGACGGTGCCGTCGGTCCGGGAGCACGCGCCGGACGTCGCCGTCTCGGACATCCTCACGCCCGCCCCGGCGCTGGCGGCCGAGCTGTGCGGCGTGCCGGTCGCGACGCTCGTACCGCACGTGCACCCGTGGTCGGCGCCCGGCTTCCCGCCGTACTCGGTCGGCGCCCGGCTGCCGCGCACGCGCGCGGGCGCGTGGGCCTGGCGGCGCTTCGACCCGGTCGTCGGCAAGGGGTTGGAGCGGGGGCGGCGCGAGTACAACGCGTGCCGCGCGCGTCTCGGGCTCGGGCCGCTGCCCGGCGTCCACACCGGCCTGTCGCGCGCGCTCACGCTCGTGGCGACGCTGCCGCAGCTCGAGTACCCGCGCCGCTGGGAGCCCTGGCTGCGCGTCGTCGGGCCCTTGTTGTGGGAGCCGCCCGGCGAGCCGGTCGCGCCGCCACCCGGCGAGGGCCCGGTCGTCCTCGTCGCGCCCTCGACCGCGCAGGATCCGGCGCACCGGATGCTGCGCGCCGCGCTCACGGGTCTCGCGCGCGCGCCCGTGCGCGTGATCGCGACCAGCAACGGGCGCACGCCGAGCCCGCCGGTCGACGTGCCGGCCAACGCGGTGCTCGTCCCGTGGCTCTCGTACGCGCGCACGATGCCCGCCTGCGACCTCGTGATCACCCACGGCGGCCACGGCACGCTGGTGCGCGCGCTCTCCTGCGGCTGCCCCGTGGTGGTCTGCCCGGCGGGGGGCGACATGGCGGAGAACGCGGCGCGCGCCGACTGGGCGGGGCTCGGGGTGCGCGTCCCGCGCCGCCTGCTCGGCCCGCGCACGCTCCGGCTCGCCGTGCAGCGCGCACTCGACGACCCGGCGATGCGGACCCGCGCGCAGGCCGTGGCGGCCTGGATGGCGCGCCACGACGGCGCGGAGACGGCGGCGGGCGAGCTGGAGACGTGGGCGGCCGGCTTGCACGCCGCTCCGCCGGGGTAGGCCCATCCCATCCTTTCGGGAGGAGGCCACATGTCGTTCCGCCGCGCGCTGCCTGTGCTGCTCGTCGTTCCGCTCCTGCTCGCCGCCGGGTGCGGCGACGACAACGATCCGAGTGGCGGAGGAGGCGGCGGCAGCGGGCCGTCGGTCGAGGGCGCCAACGTCATCGATCCCGCCTCGATGGACGCCGCCAAGGGCGACGTCACGTTCTGCGCGGGCAAGGACACGACCGGCTCGAAGAAGGCCGGCGTGGCGGAGTTCAACGACCAGAACCCCGGGCTGACCGTGAAGCTGCTGGAGTTCCCGGAGTCGGCCGACGAGCAGCGCAACCAGTTCGTCCAGCGCCAGGAGGCGAAGTCCGCCGAGTGCGACGTCTTCTACTCCGACGTGATCTGGACCGCGGAGTTCGCCGTCCAGAAGTGGCTCTACGACATGACGCCGTACGTCGAGCAGCGACGCGCCGAGTTCATCCCGTCGACGTTCGCGACCGCGACGTACCAGGACAAGGTCTGGGGCGTCCCGCACAAGACCAACGCGGGCTTCCTCTACTACCGGACCGATCAGGTCGACAGCGTGCCGGAGACCTGGCAGGAGCTCTACACCGAGGCCAAGGCCAACGGCGGTATCGTCTATCAGGGCGCCTCGTACGAGGGGCTGACCTGCGACTTCCTGGAGCTCGCGTTCGCGGCGGGCGGCGAGGTGCTCTCCGAGGACGGCAAGA